>QNES01000184.1 GCA_003645255.1 Gammaproteobacteria bacterium | reverse complement strand
TCAAGTTAATGTCCAGGGGGTTATGGTAGAAAAAGGTTGGACCTATTCGATTGAAACCAAGTTACTGCCTGGTCAAGTTTTCACTGATCGCTTACAAGACGGTAGTTCAGGTCCAGAAATGGTTGTTATTCCAGCAGGGCAATTTCGGATGGGCGATATTCAGGGCGGTGGTAGTAGTGATGAAAAGCCGGTGCATCGGGTGAATGTTGAGCAATTTGCGATGGGTAAGTATGAAGTCACTTTTGCTGAATATGATAAATTTGCTCAAGCGACTAGGCAAAAAAAACCGAGTGATGAAGGCTGGGGGCGGGGAAATCGCCCGGTGATTAATGTCTCCTGGCATGATGCCGTCGCTTATGTGGAATGGCTAACTCAACAAACAGGTAAACAATATCGCTTACCAACTGAAGCTGAATGGGAATACGCCGCTCGTGCTGGCACCGACACTAAATATTGGTGGGGAAATGACATTGGTTCTAATAAAGCTAATTGTAATAATAGCTATTGTAAAGACCGTTTTGAATATACGTCACCAGTGGGTTCTTTTAATTCCAACCCCTTTGACTTATACGATACAGTGGGAAATGTATGGGAATGGACCTGCTCTGAGTATGAAAATAAGTATAACGGTAAAGAAAAAAAATGTACAAGCAAGAATCGTGCCATGCAGCCTGTGGTTCGCGACGGCTCGTGGAGCGACGTTGCGGGGGGCGTGCGTACGGCAGACCGTGGCAGGAACTCGCACGACTACCGCGACAGCGTCGTCGGCTTTCGCCTCGCCAGGATAAACCTTTGATATTTAACACTTTTTCCCTTTAACGGGGTCTGGGGTGTCCCCAGCGGGGTTGTAGCCAGGTAGGGTGGGCAAACGTGTTTTTGTGTGCATCGGCATTCATTTCCTATCAGATGGTCTTTGTGAATTCTTTTCGGTTTTAAGGAAATGCCGTTGCACCAAAAACACGTTGCCCACCCTACCTGGCTACATTAACTGTTCTATTTGGAGTATCACAATTGGCATGATTACTATTGCAGAAACCGAGCAATTTCAAAAGAAAGTTAATCAACTTCTTACTGAAAATGAAAAAAATGATTTGATTTCCTACCTTTCTGAAAATCCAAACACGGGAGCTTTAATCCAGGGAACAAGTGGTGTTAGAAAGCTTCGTTGGGCTAGAAGTGGTATGGGAAAAAGTGCTGGAACAAGAATTATTTACTACTATCATAACAAAATGATGCCACTGTATCTTTTAACCCTATTTGGAAAGAATGAAAAATCCAATTTATCAATGGGTGAAAAACAAATATTGTCAAAAACGGTAAAAGAGCTTGTTAGCTATTGGAGGCGAAAAAATGAGTAAAGCATTTGAAGAAATCTATGCAGGCTTGAATGAGGCAATGAATCATGCCAAGGGAGAACAAACAAAGATCATTGAGCATACACCCAAATCGGTTAACGTGAAGGCAATTCGAGTAAAAACGGGTATGAGTCAGCAACGGTTCTGTGCAACATTTGGTATATCACTTGAGAGACTACGTCACTGGGAACGAGGGTTAAGAACGCCTAGAGGAACTGCTTTGGTTTTACTTAAGGTTGTTGATAAAAATCCCAGTGCAGTCATTGAAGCTATTGCAGGGTAAGTGCCACAAGGGTGCCACAAAAATGGAATGATGCGTGGGACGCACCCAACGCTTGCTATCAAATCGGGAATTACATGAATTAAGGCAGGTATTATGCCACAGTTGGGAAGACGTATCGTGACGCATAGATATAGCTTTTCAGATAAATATTTTGATCTAAAGTCTGAGAACTTTTTCTGAAAAGCTATATAAACATGACGAATTTGGCTAAGATAATTGTATAGTTAATGACTGCAAAACAAAATCACTCAAAATTTATACCTGATAAATTGTCCAATCTGGATAATCCTCCCATTAATACGTGGGATTTTGTAGGGGCAGACCTGTGTGTCTGCCCTTAACTTAATGGCATTGAAGCGTATAGTCCCACGCACCTATACCCTTATTCTATTTCTCATCATTCCTTTTGTCTTCAATACGAGCAATTTTATCCTCTATTTCTGTTTGTGTAGGCACAGGGTAATTCGGTTTATCATCCTGCTCATTCCGAGCTTTTTTCCTTTGTGCAACACGCGACAAAAGTAACCCCAGTTCAAATAATAACCAAATGGGAATCGCTAATAGTGTTTGAGAAATCATATCAGGTGGTGTCATCAACATGCCTATGACAAACGCACCGACTATAATATGAGGACGTTTTTCAGAGAGTGATTCTATGCTGACAATATCCATTCGTACTAATACAATTGTGACAATCGGCACTTGAAAAGCAATACCAAAAGCAAAAACGAGTTTGAGTACGAAATCTAAGTAGCGACTGATGTCGGTCATCATTTCTACCCCGTCTGGGGTCATACTGATCATAAAACCAAACACCAGTGGAAATACCAAATAATAGGCAAACGCCATACCTAAATAAAATAAAAAGGTACTGGATGCTAATAATGGCAAAATCAGTGATTTTTCATGTTTATATAAGCCAGGGGCGACAAATGCCCATAAGTGATAAAAAATGACAGGCATCGCCAAAAAAATTGAAAGCATTAATGTCAATTTAAATGGCGTAAAGAAAGGAGAAGCGACATCAATCGCTATCATTTCCGTGCCTTCAGGCATGAGTAGCAACAAAGGTCTTGCTAATAACTCAAATAATTCAGTCGCAAAGGGCATCAACACTAAAAGAATGACTACGATAGCCAAAATCATTTTTAATAGGCGATCCCGTAATTCTAATAGGTGTTGAACAAATGGCATATCTTTGCCACTGTGGGAATTGGGATTTGTCATAACTTATGATAGTTAGAATCCATACTTAAGTTCAGGGCATACAAACTCAAATTGGTATGCATTCTAACGGGTTTCTGTTTTCTGAGATATATCAGGGGTGGGTGTATTTTGTAAATCCTGTGTATTACTACTTGGTAAATCCGGTTTAGGTTCTTGTGTCGGATCAAGATTGATAGGTTTATTTAACTCACTTAAACCGGTTTTAGTTTCTTCAATAAATTCATGAAAGCTATTTTGATCACTTTGTTTAATCGTGTCTCGAATTTCTTGGAGATGTAATTCTCGATCAACTTCTTCCTTAACGGTGGTCATATAACGACGAATACGCCCTATCCATAGTCCAGCACTTCGGGCAATGCCCGGTAATTTGTCTGGACCAAATACCAATAAAGCGACAACCGCTATTAAACAAAGTTCCAAAAAACCTAGATCAAACATAATTGTGAATTGTGAATTGTGAATTGTGAAACGAAATAATTATGAATGGGGGAATTGTGAATTGGGAAAGTTCGTTCCGAAGTAATTGGGAAAGAATTGATTATAGTGAATGAGTTGTAAGACTCAAATAATAAATTATTGCTTATTGTCACATAACAATTTGACAATTCCCCATTCACAATTACTTCGGTAAGTTTTACAATTCCCCATTCACAATTCACACCGCCTTATTTACCTGCTTATCTATAATTTGCCCTTCAATAATTTTGCCCTTGTCTTCTTGAGTGACTTGGGATTTAGCTGTTTCCGGGGTATCTTGTGCTTTGGATTCTTCCTTAGCTTCCCCATCATGCATGGAAGATCGGAAATTTTTAATCGCACCTCCTAAATCACCCCCAATATTTCTCAATTTTTTAGTGCCAAATAAAACCACGACAATTACTAAAATGATTAATAATTGCCAAATACTTATACCCATCATATCGTATTCCGTTCAATCAGTTTTAATTAAAAACCAGTGCCACCTAAGCCTGAACCGCCTAGCAAGTGAATATGTAAATGAAAGACGATTTGACCACCTGCAGGTCCCGTATTAATGATAGTACGAAAGCCATTATTGAGTCCTTGTTCTTTGGCAAGTTTTGGTAACAAGCGTATCATATGTCCCATCAACCCGTCATGCCGAACTGAAAGCTCATTAAGACTGATAATATGGTCACGAGGTACAATTAACAAGTGAATGGGAGCTTTAGGATTAATATCTTTAAATACGACAACCTGTTCATCACTATGCACTTGCTCAGAAGGTGTTTTTCCCGCAATAATTTTACAAAACAAGCAATCAGGATCAGTTATCATGTTGACTCCGTCAATTAAGATTTATTACGCTGCGCCTTTTCTTCAATACCAGATAACCCAAAGCGGCGTTCCAATTCTTTCAATACCAATTCGGGTCCTAAATTTTGGTGAGCTAATAATACTAAAGTATGAAACCATAAATCTGCGGTTTCATAAATCAATTGCTCGGCATCACCATTTTTAGCAGCAATGACCGTTTCAGTGGCTTCTTCACCCACCTTTTTTAAAATGGTATCTAAGCCCTTGGCATATAAACTAGCCACATAAGAAGTTTCAGGCTCTGCGCCCTTACGTTGTTCTAATATTTCCGCTAAACGTTGTAATAAATTATCCACTTTAATGTGTTATTAAGGAATGAGAATTGAATAATATACGAAACGAAACCTGCCAGGTTTTTTAAACCTGGCAGGTTTGGCTTGAAAGTTATGTAGGGTGGGCAAGTTTTTTTGTGCAACGGCAACCGTTAAAAAAAAAGTCCAAAAATTACCAGTTAGTAGTATAACAAAAAATAAACTATAAGAAATAATATCAGATTTCTTCTTAAAAAAAAAGATATATTTGCAAATACCAAAAACGGGAAATGGGGATACGCATAAAAACCAGGTCTTTAAGACCTAGCAAGTTTACGCAGAGGTTTAACGCCATAAACTAAAAATTAGCCACTTCTTTGTTCTTTACGCCATTCCCAAGGTGCTTGATGGAAGCCAGGTTGCGACCAAATTCCACGTTTAGCCTGTTTAGCTTGATCTTCGGCGGTTTGATAATCAGATTTTTGACAATAAGCATGATAAACAGCGGCTTGCCCTGCCTCGACTTGAGCCATATTTAAATTCACCTCACCATTATACACCTCACCTACTATCCGCCCATAACGATCCTGGTCAACTTCCACCAATCGCACCGTTTCGCCGGTAATCGCACGTAGATGATCACGAGCAAAAGTACCCCAAGGTTTTTGCCGCATTTCCGGGGTGTCGATACAATATAAACGCACCTTCGTCTTCTGAGAATCACCTGGACATTGTAAAGTCATTGTATCGCCATCGTAGATTTTCAACACTTGACATTCTTCTGAAAATTCTGATGCAGGGGAAAAAATCTGTGGAAACCAATCGTCGCTCATTAACAATAATGATAATATGACAACCACGATGATGAGCAATACCGGATATTTTTGTTTGTGTAAGTGATTAATCATGGCAAATAATGCCTTAAATTGTTGTTTGTTCATATGTGTTTTTAGACTTTCAGTGGTATAATAAATGCGTTCGCCAATAATTACATGCTCCAAAGGCGAAATAAAAATTAACTGATAACTGATAACTGAATCATTATGCCAAAAGTGACATGGCCCCATCAAGAAGCAAAACGTTTGCGTCGGGTTGCCTTAAATCCAGATAAGCCTATTATCTTTGAAACCGGCTACGGTCCATCGGGATTGCCTCATATTGGCACCTTTGCGGAAGTAGCGCGAACAAGCTTTGTGATAAAAGCGTTTAAGTACGCCTTTCCAGATGCAAAAGTACGTCTAATCGCTTTTTCGGATGATATGGACGGTTTAAGAAGTTTACCAGAAAATGTGCCTAACCATGAAAATCTGCGTCAATTTCTGGGAATGCCCTTATCCAGTATTCCCGATCCTTATGAACAAGCCTCCAGTTTTGCTGATTACATGAATGGGCAATTAAAACGATTTCTAGATTCCTACGGTTTTGAATATGAATTTCATTCTTCTACCCAATGTTATCAAAATGGAATCTTTGATGAAGGTTTAAAAAGGGTCATGGATAACTATACCCAAATCAGGGAAATCTTTATCTCAACGATATCTAAAGATAAAAGAGAGGCTTGGAGTCCATTTTTTCCTATTTGCGAAACTTGTGGCAAAATATATAGTACACGAGTGGTTGAAGTTGACTTTAATAATTATACCGTCAATTATCACTGTGATCAAACCGGTCAAGGTTTTGAGCCCTGTGGTCATAAAGGTACGACTAGCATTACTGGTGGAAAAGTCAAAGTAGGCTGGAAAATTGACTGGGCACTTCGTTGGTATACATTTGGTGTCAATTATGAAATGTACGGTAAGGACTTAATTAGTTCAGCCAATATGGCAAGTAAAATTTGTTCAATATTAGGCAATAAACCACCGGTACTTTATAAGTATGAACTTTTCTTAGATGAAAAAGGTGCCAAAATTTCTAAGAAAATCGGTAATGGCATTTCCATGGAACAATGGGTAAAGTATTCTCCATTAGGTGCATTATTAAATTTTTTGTTAGCAAATCCCAATAAAGCAAGACAAATGGGTTTGCCTATTTTACCCAAAATCGTTGATGAATATATTGAAGTACTTCGCAAAGAGGAGCCTAACAATTCCAATTTGTCTATGTGGTTTATTGATAATCTCCAACTCATGCATGATGCATCCAATTTGGAAAAAAATGAACTCAGTTATAACTTACTGACGAATGTTGCACAAAATTTAGGGCTTCGTGATCCCGCACTCTTGTATCAATATGCTCAAAAGTATGATTCGAGCATTGAGCAAAATGCGTCCTTTTTCCGCTTACTTTGTGAAAAGATCATTGCCTACATTCAAGATTATGAAGAACCGGCAGAACCCTTAGTAATAGATGTTTCATACCGGCCCTATCTATCTGAATTTATTGAGATGATCGAGCAAACGAACAATTTTGATGATTTATCGGGTGAAGAAATTCAAGCATTAGTATTTCTTATACCCAAAAAATATAATTTAAATCAAGCTCAGTGGTTTAAATTTCTTTACGCAGTATTATTAGGTAAAGAAAAGGGACCCCGCTTAGGTCCATTTTTAAGCATACTTGGTCAAAAAGTTGTATTATCTATGCTCAAACAGGCTAAGAAAAAATTGTAAATAGTTGAGCCTCTTGCAAAATTAGAGATTTATTCAATGTTTAAGAAATCCGATTTTTTCAAAAATCGGATTTCTTAGCTGCAATACGATACTTCGTTGCGCGAAGCTAAGTCAGCAAAGAAGCTAAAAAGCGAGTTTTGCAAGAGCCTCAATACTATTTTTAAAAAAATCGTATTTATTACGACTTAAAAAATTTTTAGAAAAATTTGCCCCCAAAACTTTTTTTGCTAACTATAAATTCCTTCACCACCCATTTCCAATCTTTTTATTGATTATGAAAACTAACTCACAAATGACTTTACTCATTGTCGAAGACAATTCTACATTGATAGTTGCGTATCAAGAATACATGCTCCATGAACATTATCAAATCAAGTATGCGGAAACGGGTACTGAAGCCATGGGTTATATTAAAAAAACGGTACCGGATGTCATTCTACTTGATCTGGGTTTGCCTGATATGAATGGTATGGAAAT
>QNES01000183.1 GCA_003645255.1 Gammaproteobacteria bacterium | reverse complement strand
CTTTCGGTTCTGAGAACCGACTCTACAAATTCCTACAACTTCGTTCTCAGAACGAATCTTGTAGCGTTCGTTCTCAGAACGAATCAGCGGCAGGCGAAAGCCGCCGCACACCCGTTGGTTTAAGTGCCCTTCTTCTTTGAGCGCATATAGTTTTGCGATATTTCTGGATTAATTTCAAAATTTGCCCTTGTTATTTGTTATGCCACAGGTATATGGTGTTGGCATGAGTCGCTCTTGTATGAAAACATGTATGGTGATCGAGCGGTAGGCTAGGTGATATAAACTGTGGTAAGAGTTGGGTAGCCAATTAGAACGTTTGAAGAAAAGGAGAATTTAGTATGAGAAAGAAAATGACAATGAAGATGGTTGTAGCAGTTGGAATGAGTATCTGCTTAGGGTCGGCATTTGCGACACCTCGAGATCTGTATCGTATGCCGGTGGAGAAAAAACTTAATGATGCCGCTCAATGGAAGGCGGATCCGGGCTGTAAGGTTGAGCGTTCACCCGCAATTGTGGCTGGAAATATTTCTACCATTGAGCTTGAAGTACCGATTGATAAGGCCAAGGCTGGTTCTTCGGGAATGACGATTAAGAATCTCAACATTCAGAATGCTACCGGCTTTTCATTTAATGTTTTCAACAAGAGAGTCGGATACATAGATGTCTTTGTCGCGGACAAAGATGGAACAGCCGCACAATTTTACATTATGGGTCTTCCGTCCTCGGAATGGAAAGAGTATGAGGTCAAACTCGCCGAGCCTGCCGTTATTTTCAGAAAAGGCGCAAACGGTAAACTTGACGGAATCGACTCTGTTACCTTTGCTATAACGCATCAGGCAGGTGAGACGATGCAGGATCAGTTTGAGAGCCTGTTTTTCGGTCAGCTTAAGGTCGCTTGGACGGATGCCGCTATAGAGAAAAATCGTCTGGTTATGAAAACACAGTACGATAGCCTTGTCACTCAGGCAAAACCTCTTGTAAAGCAGTTGACAAAGGAACTGGCAGGCACGAATGCGGATGATTACCGTTTTGCCGTTGCCAATGCCGCATTGGCTATCGCCCGTGATACTCTTGGCTGGTCAAAATTGGATGCGGACTGGGGAGTAAAAAATCATGATCGTGTTTTGCAGGATGCCATTGATCAGGCTGCGTGGATTATCAGTACTTGTCCAAAAATCACTCAAGAAGTAAAGACACTCAAATCGCAAGCCACTGACGGTAAAATTCAGTTGCGACCTGTAATGCAGAATCTCAAGGTCAAAAATGGAAATTATTATGTTGGCGACAAGCCCGTTATCATTACCGGCATGCTGAATCCATGGAGCTATTCCGGTCTAAGAGCACAAGGTTTTAACGGTGTCGCGCTTGAGCAAGGTATTCACAAAGGATTCAAGAAAAATATGGAGACCCGCGACCAAGCCGCAAAGGATGCCTTAGGATTTCTTGAAAACTGCCGTAAAAACAATTTGGCAGGTGATATACTGGCAACCATTCATTACCTGCAGGATTACATGTACAAGGCAAAGCCTGATATAGATCCGAGTGGTTTCTGGAAAGGACACCCGTTCATGCCCTTTAATATCGAAAGCAAAGGGTTCCGCGAATTGGTAAAAACATTCCTGGATCAGTTTGTCTCCGCAATAGGCGATAATCCGTCTCTCGCCTCTCTGGATTTGATTAATGAACTCTGGCGACGTGATTATTCGGATTACAAACCCGAAGATTATCATGCATTTCTGAAAAAACAGCACGGCGATATTGCCAGACTCAACAAATGCTGGGGATCTGATTTCAAATCTTTTGCCGATGTTGAACATGATCCTTCAAGTTACGGCGCCCGTTATGACATGGGGCTCTTTACCACAGATAGAGTGGTTCGGTTCCTTGCCTGGGAAAAGAGTGTTATTCGCAAGCATGATAAAGAAACACCCTGCTATGTAAAAATACATGGTGGCTGGATTGAGGTGGTTGGCGGGAATAAAGAGAGCTTGAACGATGTTCTTGATGCATCCGGTCTGGACAGCTATCCCGAGACGGGAGACTGGAAAAGATCTCTGGCTCCTGGTGCTAATAGAGCGATAAATCCTGAGATGCTCAGTGATTTCTGGACGCAGACAATGACAATTGATTATTACAACTCAATTGCACCTGACAAACTGGTTATCGACAGCGAAAATCATATTATGCCATATACCTACAAAAAAGTACTAGGAAATCATGTCTACGGTATGGTGTGGCAGGGAGCTTTGCACGGTCGGGATGCGACATATCTCTGGATTGGATCTCGTCGGGGAATTCACCCCTGGGTTAAGATGGCAAATGATGATTTTTTGCTTCTTGCTCAACCCTGGGTTTTGCACGCAGCGTCTAAAGCGGGAATCGAACAGGAGCGACTTGCTGAGAATGTCGTTGCTTTCCAGAATGCGCCTTCTGAAGTTGCCCTTCTTTTTTCCGGACCGGAATTGACTAAAACCTATAAAGCGATGTTCTTCCAGGATGTCAACGTTAAGTTCATTACGGACAGGATGCTTAAGGAAGGCAAACTTGATAAATGCAAACTTCTGGTTATTCCAGGAAATGCAATTGTATCAGAAGATGCTTTGGCAAAAATCGGAACATTCCTCAAAAAGGGCGGCAAAGTGTTCTGGAGCAACAATGCTCTTGAGCGTGACCACTACGGCTTGGCGATACCTTCCGAAAAACTGCTCAAGAAATATGCGCGTTCGATAAAACGTCCTGAAGGCGCCAGTCTCGTCAAAACACTCGACAAAACCCTGGACTGGGCAGGAGTTGAGCGTCCAATACGAAGCAGTGGTAAATATGTGGAACTGCGAACCGTTACAATGAATAACGGTAACAAGTTACTATATATGATTAACTTTTCCAAAAGCACAGAAACTGTTGAACTGAAATACAGCGGGAAAACTGTAAAGACAGCTCTTGATTTGATTACAAATCAAACAGTTAAACTTGGCAATAGTATCACTCTTGAACCAGGCATGGTGAGATTGCTACATATTGGAAACGATAAAAACTAGGTTCTGTCAAAAGTTTTATGGGTGAAAAAAGTATAAAACCAGAAAAAGCGAATATTTTGGGCAAAGGAAACACTTAGTCGCCACACTTAGTCGTTTACACTTCGTCGAATGGCTTAGCCGAATGATTTAGTCGTTGATGGCAGGACATTAGAAGTGGATAAGCTGTAGAGTCCGCTCTGTGAGCGGAGGTGAAGGACTAAGTGTAAGGGACTAAATGTTTGGACTAAGTGGGAAGACTAAGTGTAAGAGACTAAGTGAAAAGGACTAAGTGTAGGGACTAAGTGTGTGGGAGCACAAGGAAATGGGTGGACGATGATGGATGACGATGGCGGATTACGACCTGCCCGCAGTGTCTGCGACACAGTCGCTGCAGGCAGGTTGGGAAAAGACTGAACACAAGAATCGTCCACCCCCATCGTCGCCCGCTATCGTCAACCAAAAACAGGGGGAGAATCACCCCAAAAACGGGGGAGAACGCGTCGTCGGACGTAATTCGCTGATAGATAGGATGTTGAGAAGTTAAAAGCTGAAAACTTTTGACAGAACCAAACAAAAAGGAGAAATTATGTTATTAAGTAAATCATATCAAAAGTTATTATTAGTATGTGCTGCCGTTCTTGTCAGCATCAGTTCCCGTGCCGCCAGTGATAAGGTCGACAGGCTTATTCAAGCTGACAACTGGACTCCCGACAAGACTTGTCGGGTAACGACGATAAAATCAAGTGAAGATAACCCCATTCTTCGCTGGGATCTTGCAGCCGACTGTAGTGTATTCGGCCAGGTAGGTTTTCGCGCTGATAACCTTAATCTCAATTTGCCAGACGTACTTTCTTTCGAAGTCCATAGCCCGTCGATAGCATTTCTGACGGTACTCGTTGGTGACAGCGACGGAACCATTGCTTTTTATATGTTCTGCGGTCTACCTGTCGATTCCTTCAAGGGAATTGATGTTGACACCGCCAAACCCCAGTTTCTCTGGGCGAAGGGCAAGGACGGGAAGCTTAGTGATGTGCAGAACATCTTTATTGGCGTCGAGCCGCGCGGAGGCGAAGTGCAGGAAAACGGTAACTACAAAATGTTCTTCAGGCATTTTCGCATGGGTGCGGCGGATAAAGCCAAAGCCAAAATCAGCTCTACACTCGCTAGAGAGATGGATTATGCGGGAATAGCCAAATACAAAACTGCTCTCAGCCCCGAAATCCCTGTCGATCCGACAGATTTTGTGGCGGGAATGACTGGGTATGAAAAGACCCGTGCCGCTGCCCAGACTGCCGTTGATAGTCTCGCTCAGTTAATTGAAAAGGCGAAACAGGCAAAAATTGGCATAGATTATGAGCAGATAACATTTAAGGTCGCCAAAGACGCTATTTCATGGTCGGCTATGGATGCTAGATTCGGTGTTGATAAAAAGTATCCGCGCTTGCTTGAAGAAGCTCAGCGACAGATCGAATGGGTTGTTGCCGCCTGTGATAAAGAGTGCGTAAATCTGTCCGCGCGAATAGAGGGTAATGATGTATTTAAACTTAACCGCCCCGATGTGCTGTCGCTCCAAATAAAGAACGGTAACTATTATGCAGAAAATCGTCCGGTTATTCTTACGGGCGTGATGAGTCCCTGGACCGAAGCTGTGCGACCCTACGGGTTTAATATTGTTGACCATCACGAATTCAACAATGGACAAGGGGCAAAAAATCATATCAATATAAATCGCAATAATAAGGTGGCAGCAAGCCTTATGACGGAGATAAAGGCGCTTAGTAACGAGCAACACAAGGAAAATCCTGATCTTGACCCCAATGGATTCAGACGCTGGCGCAACCATTTTGCGAAGGTCAATATTGACAGCCCTACATGGAAAAAAATTCGCAAAAAAATAATGGATAATATTATTCCAGTTATTGCCGATGAAGCAAATCTTGCCTCATACCTAGTCTGGAACGAGTTATGGTATTCCGAGTGTCCTTATTATCCACAGGCTGATTTCCAGAAGTATATCAAGAACATCTACAATGGTGATTTGTCTCGCTTGAACGCTCAGTGGGGTACATCGTTCAAAAGTTTTGACAAGCTAATTTACGTGCCGTGGAGGCGTGCCGCAAGAGTAGATATGGGTCGTTATACCGCGCACCGCGTAACACGGTGGGTAAAATGGGACATTGATAATATTCGCAAGATGGCTCCAGATATGCCGCTTGGCGTTAAGGTTCACGGCGGCTGGTGGAGCATTCTCGGAGCTGATGCTGATACACTCGGAGAAGTGGTCAGCATCAACTCTGCCGATATGTATCCCTATCCCATCGTCGGTCAGTCTAGCTGGTCTGTCGGTCCCGGTCGTTATCTGGATCGCCGGTTCGCTGCCGATTTCTGGACGCAGGCTATCATCACCGACACCTACCGGTCGCTTCAGCCCGGCAAACCCATCGTGGACACTGAATATCATATTGCCCCATACACCGAGAATAATGTTCCTCCGGAATTCACCAAGGCGATGTTCTGGCAGGGAGCCCTGCATGGTCGTGACATGGTTACCATCTGGATTGGACAGCGACGCGGTCCTCATAACTGGATAGGCTACAAAGGCGGCGACTATCTGTTTCTCACGCAACCCTGGATGGTTCAGGCGTCGGGGAAAGCTGGACTTGACATGGAACGCTTGTCAGATGAGATCGTGGCATTTCAAGATCAAAAGGCGGATGTAGCCCTGCTGCGTTGCGGCATCGGTTTTACTGAATGGTATAAACAAAGCTATTTTCAGGATTGTGCCTTTGACCTGATAACTCCCGATAAACTCGAAAAAACCGGAGCGAAAGCTTATAAACTGCTGTTGATACCGGACGGAGCTTATCTAAGTCAGAAGGCTGTAAATCAAGTGGCTACTTTCGTTAAAAATGGCGGTTTCCTGTGTGTCGGCGCGGATGCGATGAAACTGAACGAGCGCGAAGTTGCGAACGATCTGTCCGGCTTGGATATGAATTCACCTGCTATCTCGCGTGGTCGCTTTGACCGGCTCGCTGCTGATATTGACCTGGCAATTAATAAAACCGATATAAAACGGTCCGTGGAATCCGACGGCAAGTACATTGAACTGCGCGTCATCAAAAAGGCAGACAAGAATATTCTCTACGCAATCAATTTCAACCCCGTCACGCAGGATGTAACGTTGAAAATGCAAGGGAAGCCTGTTCAGGGATTGGATCTTATTTCCCGCAAAGCTGTCAACGGAACCGTGCGAATGAAACCTATGGATGTTATCCTTGTGGAATTCGAGTAAGTCGGGTTAAACTGAAAGTATAGATAAAAAGAGAAATTCAGTATGAAATGTAAAGAGATAGACAAATACTTTAGAAAAGTATTTCCTTATGTGGATTGGCAGACGACATCTGATGGTTTTAAATATGGTGATCCTAATCGCGAAATTACAAAAATAGCAGTAGGCTGGCAGTCGCTTATGGAATCACTAGAGGATGCTGCCGATAAGGGTTGTGATTTGTTCATCACCCATGAACCTACATTCCCTCAATGGAATTTCGATGAAAATGATGCCGACATAGAGACAGTCAAAAGCAAGGAGCCGTTTTTGACTAAGTCGAAATTCTTAGATAAACATGCTATTACTGTGTACCGTTGTCATGACGGATGGGATTCTTTCCCTGAATACGGCATACTGGATTCATGGAGCGCATATTTAGGATTGGACAATATTATTGAAACGCGCCAATACTACAAGCTACATGAGGTTGCTCCTGTGTCGGCTTGGGAAATGACCAAAATTATTGCTGGAAAACTAAAAAATCTGGGACAAGAATCCGTGGAATTTACGGGCGACAAGAACAAAATCATAAAACGTGTAGGCGTGGGCACAGGTGCAATTACCGATATTGAGGTAATGCTTGAGATGGGAGCAGACTTTATTGTGATCAGCGATGACGGGCTTCCTGGATACTGGTTCCAGGGTGCCATAGCTCGCGATTTAGGTATTCCGTTTTGTACAGTAAACCATGCTACGGCAGAAATACCTGGTATGCATAATATGGTTAAATATCTAAACAAACAGTTTCCTGATATTGAGACCGTATTTGCCGGCCCTGAGTGTCTTTTTAGTACATGTATAAGCGGATAAGATTAACGGAAAGATGGAAGAGTTGAACATCGAACTCCTTGAACATCGAACATTCAACATTCAACATTCAACATCGAACATCGAACATCGAATAGGAAGAGAATGAAGAAATGAACATCGAACATTCAACATTCAACATCGAACATCGAATAGGAAGAAAATTAAGAATAGAAAGAGAATAAAGAAATGAAGAAATGAAGAAATGAAGAAATGAAGAAATGAAAAGTGCCGGAAAGACTTTTCTCTTTTTCTTTCATTCAAAATTGGATGTTGGATGTTCAAGGAGTTCGATGTAGTGGTTCTCTAGCTGTTTTTCGTGTTTTTTTAAACAGCGTAGAGGGTTGACGATAGCGGACGACGATGTTGGATTACGATGTGGAATAATCGTCCACCGCCATCGTCGCCCGCTATCG
>QNES01000182.1 GCA_003645255.1 Gammaproteobacteria bacterium | reverse complement strand
TACTGGATAAAAACAACTATCGCACCGTCGATGGCAAAAACGTGTTGACACAAGAAAGCCTGAACTTGCTTTACGATAAACAATACCTCGAAAAACTCCGCGAAAAAGTGACGGATTGTCGTAGCCGCTATCGTAATGTCGCACCAACACTTGTGCCTGACAGCCTATTAAACACTTTCGTGGTATTTCGCAATATTCACTTTACTCTACGTAAAAAAGGCGTTAAATCTATTCAAGTCAGTGGACATACCGATATACAACCCTTCAAAGGTGTTTCCCGTGGCGAAAACAATATACGTCAATTGAAACTTTCGCAACAACGCGCCGCCTCTGTCGCCGACGCTTTAGCAAAACGCGGTGTTCCCATAAACAGAATGACAACAAAAGGCTATGGTTATAACAAACCCGCACAAGGTTATACTAAAGCTGATTTGGAGAAAAATCGGCGTGTGGAAATTGAAGTGGAGTAGTGTAGGGTGGGTAGAGGTACGAAACCCACCTTTTTATATAATGGTGGGTTGCAGCGAAGCTCCTACCTACGCTTGCTTAAACTATTTTTTGCAAAAATAGTATTTCTAAGGGCTGCTATAAAAAACTTGAACATCAAATTTTAAGCCTTAATTCGCATAAGAACTGGATAAGCTCAAAGCATCGCATATTGTTTTTTGTTTCGTTCATTATGGACAAATTCTCGAAATGTCAAAAATAAAAAGTACTTGATCTTTTTGGTAAAGCCAACATATAATAGACATCATACCAATTTAATTTAAGTGCTTGATTTCATTAGCTTTACTCAAATATAAATATTAAGTAAATCAATGGGTTACATTAAATCGGTATAATGTCTACTACACATACACTTTAGGAAAAATACTTTATGACAATTTATAAAACCACAAAATATATACTGCTATTAGTAGGAAGCTTAATGCTTAATATCACTTGGGCAGATGATGGCTCTTTGTTTATGCTAGTAGGTAATTGTATGGGTTGCCATGGTCCTAATGGCGTGAGTCTGGGACCGGCTACACCTAACATTGCTGGCATGAATCCTTCCACTTTTGTGAAAGCGATGGAAGAATTTAGGGATGAAGAACGCCCATCAACAGTTATGAGACACATTGCGAAAGGTTACAGCGACGAAGATTTCCAAACTATGGCAGATTATTTCGTTAAACAAGCTTTTATACCTTATCAACAAACTGTGGACGCTGATAAAGTTAAAAAGGGTGCAAAACTGCACCAAAAATACTGTCAAAAATGTCATACTAACAGTGTTCATACGATTGTCGGTTCCACCAACCTCGCAGGACAATGGATGCTCTATCTACAATTTACCTTAGTCGATATTTATACAGGTGTTCGTGATATGCCAATACGAGTGCTACAAATTGTTGAAAATATGGTTCAACTTGAGGGAATTGAAAGCGTTGATAATCTGATTCACTTTTATGCGAGCCAAACTGAACATAAATAAGGAGAAAAACATGATAACCCGTAGAAACTTTATCAAAATAGCAACAGGTATAACTGCAGCTGGTTTGAGTGGTTGTTCCAATTTTTCTATTGCAACAGCTAAAAAACGTGTCATCGTAATAGGTGGCGGTGCCGGTGGGGCGACGGCGGCTAAATATATTCGCCAGGTGGATCCGTCTATTGATGTTACCCTCATTGAAAAAAACAGGTATTATTACACTTGTTTTATGAGTAGTAGCGTGTTGAGTGGGGAACGCAAGATTGATTCCATTAAATTCAGCTATGACGGATTGATTAAACGGGGTATTAAAGTGGTGCATCATCTTGCTGTCGGAATTGATCCTATCACTAAAACAGTCACCACCCAAAATGGTGATATTTTCTATTATGACCGCCTTATTGTCTCACCTGGTATTGACTTTAAATGGGATACTATTGAAGGCTATGACAAAACCATCGCAAAAACAATACCGCACGCTTGGGACTCAGGTTATCAAACGATCACGCTACGCAAACAATTAGAAGCTATGAAAGACGGTGGCACTGTCATTATTACGGTACCCCATAAACCCTTTCGTTGTCACCCCGCCCCTTTTGGACGTGCCAGCGAAATGGCTCAATATTTAAAACAACACAAACCTAAATCTAAAATACTTATTTTAGATGCTAATGAAAAATTTGCCCAACAAAAGTTGTTTATTCAAGGATGGAAAAAACTTTATGGTTATGGTACGGATAATAGTCTTATTGAATGGTACCCATTTTCTGATGGCGGTGGTGAAGTAGTACAAGTGGATGCTAAAGAAAGGGCTATATATGTCGGTCCATTTGAAGATCAACACCAAGCCGATGTGATCAACGTAATTCCAGCACAAAAAGCGGGTAAAATTGCTTTTACGGCTGACTTGGTAGATGAAACCGGCTGGTGTCCCGTTAATCAAAAAACGTTTGAATCGAAGCGGCATAAAGACATTCATGTGATTGGCGATGCTTGTATTGCCAGCCCAATGGCTAGATCCGCTTACGCGGCTAATTCTCAAGCTAAAGTCTGTGCGGTTGCTGTCGTGAAGGCGTTGCAAGGTGAAGAAATGGGAACACCTTCTTATCTCAATGCTTGTTATAGCATCGTCGGCAAAGATTATGGCATTTCCGTCGCGGCAGTCTATCGCTTAGAAGGTGACAAGATAAAATGGATAAGAGGCGCGGGTGGACTATCACCAATGGATGCTTCCGCCGAAGTCCGAAAACGTGAAATGTATTATGCTCATAGCTGGTTTAAAAATATTACTTACGACATGTTTCGTTAATTGTTAATTGAAAACACGATAAAGAATCAAGTTTTAATAACGACACCTTTCAAAAGTCGTTTACAGTTGCGCCTGCTGAATACGTCTGTGTTTGTAAGGGCAGACCTGCGTGTCTGCCCTCTCCAAATGTGATTACGGATTATGGCTTAACGATTGCGCCAATTTAACCAGCTTAATAAACTCACTCCGATAGCCAAACAAATCCTTATCTCGTGATCCTTGAGCCAGGCTTAGTATGTCATCATAAGAAAATGGCTCAAGATACTTACCGCCTCGCAATTGTTGACCAAAAGCTGCGACAGAGGCAGAAAAACGAAAACGATTACTGCTATTGTTTCCAACAATTATTGCTTTTTGCAAAACAGACCATTCTAGCAATTTACGGGTGTCACCATCGGGGGCTTTATAACGTAAGCGTAAAAACGCTAATTCATCACTGTAAGGCACTTCATCTTTTCGGGAATTGCTACCATAACGCAGACTTTCTAAACGTTGTCCACTACTGCCGATTAAGGTGATTTCATATAAGGCAGTCACCGTTAAAATAAGGGCAGACACATATAGCTTTTCAGAAAAAGATTTTGGTTTTATTTCAGTAAGTTAAGCAACTTCCATTTTTTTATAAAACTTAAAAACGGATAACCGTTTTTTGCCTTTACGAGCAAAATTGCTCAAAGCTTCATCAACTTTTTCTTTAAGACTATCAAAGGTAGGAAAATTTCGATAGGATTGAAATCAGGTGAATAAGCCGGTAATTTATACATCGTTAAACGATTTGCTTTACTTAAAATAAATTCTTTAAGTGCCGCACTTCTATGATATGGGGCACCATCGTGAATTAAAACAATATGTTTTCTTGTTTTAGATAGGATGTCCTTGAGAAAGGAAATATAAGTTTCGGAATTGAATTTTTCCTCAATGGTTTTATGGAAAAAACGACCCGTAAAATAATCAATGAGTCCAAAAACTTTATAACCTTTTCTAATACCAGAGGTTTTAATAGTTGGTTGTTGGCCTTTTTTTGCCCAAGTATAGCTGAGCGTTCCCCATTGTGGGAATGAAGCCTCATCTTCAAAAAAAAGATAAGCCCAGCCCTGACGCACGAGTTAAAAAAGCCTTATAAATAATAGTGTAAAAAAAGCCTCAAATCGAAAGAAGATAACTGTTCCAATAATGTTTTAGATAAAAAGCCAGGTAGGGTGGGCAACGTGTTTTTGGTGCAACGGCATTTCCTTAAAACCGAAAAGGATTCACAAAAACATTATGATAGAAAATGAATGCCGATGCACACAAAAACACGTTTGCCCACCCTACCTGGCTTGCTTTTTTCAATGAGGCAGGTAAATGTCGGGTTACGTTTTGCGCAAAAAAAATCTAACCCGATCTACCTGGCAGCAAATTCAGTGTATTGTCTTCTATCAGCAGGATGAAAACCCAGCACAATGTCTTCTTTGGGAACACCTAATGCCACTAATTCATCAGCGATACCCTCTTCAGTGCCATCATACTGTATCCAAATCTTTTCACTTTTGATATCAAGGTGTAATATACAGCCAAAGATTCGCAAATCTTTATTCCAGCCGACGTTGTTTAATTGGTAGTGATCATGTTGTTGGTCAAAAATGAGTTGAACTTCTATTTCGCCATAAGCGGGTTTATAACGACTATAGTTTTTAAGCACTTGTTCAACGTGGTTACGGTATTTCTCTAATTTAGCCATTGCGTGATTTCCTCTGTTTTTGCATCGTAAACAATCAGTTTAAGTTGATTGGTTTTGACAGAATTTTGCGTAAATGGGAGTATAAAAAAATCTTTATACACGTTTGCCGGTACGGCTAGATAGAGAGTACGATCCGGCTCTTCTGCTTGCAACACCATACGGTAATGTATAAATTGTCCCACCGCCGGATGAAATTCTGCAATATAGGTTTTACTAAGAAAACTCTTAATTTTGACGGCAATTTTTTCACCTTTTTTCTCAGCTACCATGAGTTTTTATGCACCCAAATCAACATATAAGTTGATACCTCCGGCTCGTAATGTTAACGGATCATTAGTTATTATCCAACCCTGTTTTACTAGGGCCCTTTTAACGACATCATGGAAAATATCTTTAGCTGGCATTTGTTCGCTCCTGAGGAAATGAGATCAAAAAAATCCCAAAACGTTCGACGTATCTACTAGCCTCGGGACCTGTCATCCTGACAAAACTATTTAGCCTTCCCTTCCTTGCGAGACAAGGAAATCCACTCATGGATGCCTGTATACCACGCTTGCGATGTCCATTAGACATCTCAATTCTGGGCTATGACAGGTAGACTGGCGAGGCGAATCACAAGCGGCCTGGCACGATTCTTGCTCGTACATTTTTCTTCTTTACTGCTATACTTATTTTCATACTCAGAGCAGGTCCATTCCCATACATTACCCACTGTTTCTAAACCATGCCCTGCGAAGTAGAATAAACCGACTTGCCCTCTTTTTATGAGTTCAACTTTAAATTGAATCACTTCATCCTGCATTTCCTCAAAGCTCAGGTTTTCTTTATGAATAACTTTAAAACCTAATGATGGTTTCCTCAAGAGTTGCGCCATATCCCGTGCATCGTTTTGGGGATTATTGAGGGGTTTAAATTTATAAGCCCAATTGCCGATGACCAGGGCAATTTTTTTGCCTGTGTGCTTAGGAGGAATGTCCATTACAGGTTCAGGATCATCATCATCGGCTGATCTAGTGAGTGGAGATTCGGGTCCACAGGCGGTTAAGAAAAGTAGTACGAGTGACAGTAGCACTCGCCAGATTTTGGGTTTCATTTGAGTGGTTCCTTGTAAGTTAGTAGAAATTTTGGGAAAGTGTTGTGGTTAAGTTTATATTATATACTAAACGTACTTAAAATTTGTGAGTGAAAATGGGGTGCTATTTTTTGAAAAATATGCGTTATGTTGTTATTTTAGAAAAAGGCGAAATTAGTGTCGGGTGGGTAAGAGCTTCGCTGCAACCCACCATTCCAGGTGGGTTTATCTACCCACCCTACGCTTCAATGCCATTAAGTTAAGCCAGGGCGAACACGCAGGTTCGCCCCTACAATCACATAATACGGGGGTGTGTAGGGGTGCGACCTGCGTGTCTGCCCTTAACTTAATGGCATTGACCCTACGCTTGCTACAAATTAAAAATCTTTTTAAATGGCAATCGAATATCAAGCACCTCGTCAACCACTTCAGTATCTTTCATGCTGAAAGAGATAAATTCACGGGGCTTAGAATAAACGGTTATTGATTCATTCGCTGGGATAGTCATCCAACATGATTTAATACCCAGCGCAAAGTAGGCACGAATTTTAGCTAGAATTTCCTCAATGCCTTGCCTGGGTGAAAGCACCTCAATGACCAATAATGGCATCTCTTGCATTTTCAGAACGTCACAAGTCCAATCTGGTTGTAGCTTTCCTTTTGGGTAAAGACAGATATCCGGTTTAAGTTCTCTTTTAACATCAAGACCGAATTGCTTTAAATCTGTTTCTCCAACATCCAAATTCAATTCCACTATTGTCGTGAATCTTTCGTCATTCAGTAATTGACCGACTATCTGTGTTTGTGCCAGGCTATGATTTAATGAGCCCATATCGACATCCTCATATTCAAGTTCTGTTAATTCATCTTGATTTTCGACTTCTGATGGCATAATAGTTCCCTTAGTGGTTTTGGTGGGCAACTTCTCCAAACCTGACAGGTTTTCAAAACTTGTCAGGTTTTTTCCGACGATTTTCGTCTGTCGTTAAAAATTACCTCAATTCATAAGTCACCCGGCTTACACAGCCCTCGCAACCTAATAGGCGATCACGCATGACAACAAATCGTTTGCCCGCTTCGCTGATTTCATAAACAGGGGCAGGTTGCTGCCCTTGCTTTTCAGATACGGGATCATAAACGATGTCAGTGATGTCTCGGCTTAACACCTTTTTTTCAAATGCACGGGAAGCGATGACTTCACTCGCTGGATTTTTGATAGCGCGAGCCTGTAAAATGTCGCTGTATTGACTTTCTAATTCAACTTCAGCGTGTTTGGAGACGATAAAATAAAGTGTCTCCTTGCCAGGCGAGCCACCTAAACTAAACGCCTTGTCTTTTTTAGGGATATAATAATCCCTGCTTGGTAATACCGGATTAAAATTATTCACGACTTTGCCCTTAAAAGCTCGCATGGGAAAAATTCGATAAATGTTTCCCGATGAACCTTTGGAAAAGATGTAAACGTAGGCGCGTTGTGAAGGGGTAAAGATAATCTTTAGAAAATCTTTTTTTCGGTATAAAACGGAACCTTCTTTGAGCGTCTTGTAATTATCTTCGCCATTGCGATAATATAAAAATTTCACATCGACTTGAATGGGCGCGGCGAGGGATAAGTGGTTTATCCCTAATAATAAGATCAGGCTCATCCCGATTATTTGGATTAATTTAAGTTTTTTCATATTGCGCCTCTTGGGTTATTTAAGATTATAGGATATAATCGTTTTTTTTGGTGAAGTCAAGAAGAAATCCGATTTTTGCAAAAATCGGATTTCTGCCCTTAAATAAACTCTTTAGGTGAAAATCATGATTACTTTAAATTTTGAAAAAGCTTCTGCTTGGCTGGCGTTTATTATCGGGATCATTGTTGGGATTGTCGTCGGATTTTTTGGGCAACCTTATGTTATGGAGGCATTCAATAATTCCCTGGTTATTGAAAATCAAGTGTTAAAACATAAGGTTATGCAATTAGAAGAACAGTTTTTGAAATCTTCTGAAGAAGAAAATGGGGTAGAAATCACGCTATCAAGTTGTCAGAAAGAAAGCATTCAACTTGACAAAT
>QNES01000181.1 GCA_003645255.1 Gammaproteobacteria bacterium | reverse complement strand
TTCACTACATAAATTAATTTTACTCTGACCTCAATTATTTATTAATCTTAATATATCAACCTCATCTCACAAAATAATGAAAGCCTCAATTTGAACCACGCTCAGCTTCACTTATAAATAAAAGTCAAAAGCCATTAAAATTTATAGAGCATCCCGGCTGAAAATACGTTTTCGTCACGGTAATCATTATCGCTATCGGTTTGACGATAACCCGCAAAGATATGGGCATATTCAGTAATGTGGTACTTTGCACCCAGGGACCAACTTAAGGCATCTTCATCTAAAACCTCACCGTTGATGTCTGTCAATCTCAAATTATCTTCAATATTAGAAAGATAACCTGCAACCCAACCCGCCAGGGTGATTTTCTGGATGCGGTAATCAAAGGAGCCAATAATATATTTACCCCCATCCGGATTATTATCAAAAGTTCCCAGTTCACCTTCTTCGTATTGAAAGGCAAGTTTCAATCCCGGTATCACCTTATAGTTGGCACCGATTTTCCAATTGTAGAACTTGTCATTGTTCCAAGCTACACCGCCCGGGGAAATTTGGTTATCTCCTTGATCAAGGTGAGCCCCCAAGAGCCATACAGTCAAGATATCGCTGGTATATTTCAACTCGACATTTCCACCTCTTTTATCGGCATTATCATCGCCCATGATTTGTACACGCGCATTAATTCCACCGAATTTGACACCCATTTCTAGCGCACCAGGTATGTCACTGCTATGTACCAAACCAGAGGTGTTAATCGCATAGCCTGGATTAATGCCGACTTTTCCCGTTATGGGATCCTTGATGACCGAGCGTTGATCACCGGCGGCATTCCAATTCCAATGCACTTCGTTATATCTGCCACCGGACATGCCACCACCGGTTCCACGCGCCTGCATAGAAGTGTATATCCACGGATCAATAAGCCCTTTAGCATGTCTATAGGCACCCCGCAATTTCCCAAATTTAATCTGGAAGGTGTCATTTTTCAAGCCCACCCAAGCTTCTAAGCCTGGACCAAGCCCTGAATTATTAGTCGTATGAAACGTGGTACGATAACGCGCATGGGGAATCAGACCGCCGGGCAGCTCTTTATCCAGTTCAAAGTCTAAACCGAGCATATTAGGACCATCATTGAGAATGTTACCATAACGATCTTCTGTCAAAATTTGACGATCCATGTCATCATCCGTTTCCGTAAAACTCAAACTGCTACCGATTTTACCCCTAACCAGATCTTCATCACCACCCGCGTATTCAACACTGGCTGCTTCAGCACCGATTTGCCCATAAAGCTTGATATCGGCATGAGCGGTTATGGGTACAGCCAGTACTGTCGCGATGGCTAAAGAAAGTACCTTTTGATTCATTAAAAAAATCTCCTTTATTTATTAATAAATTATCAGTTGTAAATAAAAAGTGCCTAGTCTTAAATTACCATAATCTTAAAAAAAATGTAACCCTTGCTTGTCAACTTGATATTTTCGTACTTTGAAAATAGTTCAAGATTGATATTGTGTGATAAAAACGGGACGATTTTAATTTTAGGATGTGATTAAGCTATTAAATAAGATATAATTGTTAATTGCTTTTAAAAACTCAATCTCAACTGGAGCATTATATGCAACAAGAACTTGTTGAAAAAATAAAAAATGATCCGAAATATCAAGCACTTGTTTCAAAAAGAAGCCGCTTTGCTTGGATATTGTCGAGCATTATGCTGGTGATTTATTATACCTTTATTATGGTTATTGCCTTTTCGCCCAAAATGCTTGCCACTAAAATAGCTGAAAGTTCCGTCATCACTATTGGTATTCCTATAGGGATATTAATTATTGTGAGTGCGTTTATACTGACCGGTATTTACGTGTGGCGTGCCAATGGTGAATTTGATAACCTGACTCATCAAATCAAGGAGGGCATCAAGTGAGTAGAAATTTTCTGATATGGGGTGCTTTTGCTACCCTTTTTGCCGCAACCGGTGTTTTTGCAACCGGCGGCGCGGTTGAAAAACAATCCTTGAATGTCGCAGCTATTGTGATGTTTTTACTTTTCGTCGCAGCGACTCTTGGTATTACTTACTGGGCAGCGCAACGGACCAAAACCGCTAAGGATTTTTATACCGCCGGTGGAGGTATTACGGGCTTGCAAAATGGTCTTGCGATTTCGGGTGATTACATGTCAGCCGCCTCATTTTTAGGCATTTCAGCTTTGGTGTATAGAAGTGGTTATGATGGCTTGATTTACTCTATCGGCTTTTTAGTGGGATGGCCAATCATTTTATTTCTCATCGCGGAACGACTCAGAAATCTCGGTAAATATACTTTTGCCGATGTCGCTTCTTATCGTTTAGCACAAACCCCTATTAGAACTTTATCCGCTTTTGGCGCGTTGGCGACGGTTATTTTGTATTTAATTGCTCAAATGGTAGGTGCCGGGCAATTGATTCAATTGTTATTTGGCTTACCTTACTGGATGGCAGTGGTTATTGTCGGTGTATTAATGATCCTATATGTCACCTTTGGTGGCATGTTAGCAACCACTTGGGTACAAATTATCAAGGCGGTTTTGCTACTTTCCGGAGCCACTTTCATTGCATTTGGTGTGCTATATTCTTTCGACTTTAGCTTTGAAAAAATGTTCACGGAGGCGATTAATACCACAAGAGATGCTAAGGGTATGATGTCAGGAGAAGCCATTATGGCACCTGGTGGTTTGGTCAATAATTGGTTTGATGCCATTTCCCTGGGTATTGCCCTGATGTTTGGTACGGCAGGTTTACCGCACATTTTGATGCGCTTTTTCACAGTCGCGGATGCGAAAGAAGCTAGAAAATCAGTCTTTTTTGCCACGGGTTTCATTGGCTACTTCTATATTCTGACATTCATCATTGGTTTTGGTGCTATCGTGTTAATTTCCAAAAATCCTGAATATCTCACGGCTGAAGGGGGATTACTCGGTGGTAATAACATGGCTGCTATCCATTTATCTCATGCTATTGGTGGTAACATTTTCTTAGGCTTTATCTCTGCAGTGGCTTTTGCGACTATTTTAGCTGTGGTTTCTGGACTCACTTTAGCCGGTGCTTCAGCAGTTTCACATGATCTCTATGCTAACGTATTCAAGCGTGGGCAAGTCAATGAAGCACAGGAAATGAAAATTTCAAAAATCGCGACGGTTTGTTTAGGCGTTATTGCGATTGCTTTAGGTATCGCCTTTGAAAAACAAAACATTGCCTTTATGGTTGGATTAGCCTTTGCTATTGCCGCCAGTGCCAATTTCCCAGTCTTGTTTTTATCCATGTATTGGTCCAAATTGACAACCCGTGGTGCCTTTATCGGTGGGGGGTTAGGCTTATTAACCGCAATAGTATTAGTGGTCATTGGTCCCACCGTTTGGGTAGCGATACTTGGTTTTGAAGATCCTATTTTTGGTTCCAAATACCCGGCTTTGATTTCAGTAACAACGGCATTTGTTGGAATTTGGTTTTTCTCAATTATTGATAATAGCAAACGCGCACAAATAGATCGTGCCGCTTTTGAAGCACAAGATATACGCTGTCAAACAGGTATCGGTGCGGAAGGTGCGGTGAAGCATTAGGGATTCAAGGCAACCACAAGGAATTTCCCCTATATATTATTGAGTATTGTAGTGGCAATCCCTTGTGCCCTTTGTGTTTAATCTGTCAATTTCTGACAATAATTTGGATCAGACTAAAATTAATAATTTAGAGAAATAACCCAAAAAACTATCAATAAATATCTACACCTAATCTAATTGATAATAAATGGTTCACTACATAAATTAATTTTACTCTGATCCAAATTATTTTTTAGAAGGAGATTTTAAAAATGCCTAGGAAGGACCGTTTTCTTGCTCCCAAAGCTGAAGCTTTGGATTCCATCATATCCGAAAATTCATCTTACTCCTTTGAAAAATAGAAAAATAAACGAATGGAACAAATTTCACTTATTCCAACGGTAAGCTCTGTAAACAAAACTGATACTTTTGTCACTCATAGCTCATTTTCTCATGATAATGTCTGCACCCAAACAGAGCGGGTTGCACTTGAAAAACGCTACGCGCAATTACTGATAGAAAATGATGAATTTAATCGTCAATTAGTGAGTTATCAAGGGAATAAAGGGGCTTTGGTACATAGTTGGATTCGATATCGGGAGGGTTTTTCCGCCCAATTGGTTGAAAATCTGATTAACAAATTTAATATCAACGAAACCATTTTAGAACCATTTGCCGGTTCAGCTACAACGCTACTTGTCGCCAAATTTTTAGGTTTAAATGCGACGGGGATAGAATTACTTCCCGTCTGTCATTTGGCTTGGGAGGCTAAATCAAAAATTTGGGAATATGATATTGGATTGCTGAAACAAATTTATCAGCAATTATATGATAGTCAACCAATTGATTTACATAGTAAATTTCCTCATATCACTATCACAGAAAGTGCATTTCCGCCAAAAAATGAACGCGATGTGATGTTTTATAGCCATTGGTTCAAGCAGTTAAATCTCCGTGAGCCAGAAAAGACGCTTTGCCAATTAGTGCTAACCAGTATTCTTGAAGAAGTGAGCTATACGAGAAAAGATGGGCAATATCTTAGATGGGATTATCGATCTGCTAAAGTTCAAAATCGTAATGCGAGAAAGATAGCTCAAGGAAAAAAACCGACTCATAAAATAGATTTTGGCTCAATAGCGACTGTTAAAAATGTATTACTACGTGCTTTTAATCGTGTTCTCACGGATATCACGACATTGCAAAAT
This sequence comes from Gammaproteobacteria bacterium, assembly GCA_003645255.1. Lineage (GTDB taxonomy): Bacteria > Pseudomonadota > Gammaproteobacteria > Beggiatoales > Beggiatoaceae > QNES01. Next base: position 2,908 of record QNES01000181.1, on the reverse strand, counting down.
CTTCCATTACATCACAAAAGTCAAACATTATTAAAAGGTAATGCTTTATTAATTTTGCCTACTTTAGAATCAAATCATTTTGGGGGAGTCATTACGTCTCCACCTTATTGCAACCGATATGATTATACCAGAACTTATGCTTTGGAAATTGCTTATTTAAATACGGCTTCAGATATTCGTGACTTACGACAAAATTTGCTTTCTTGTACGGTTGAAAATCGTCCAAAATTGAGTCTGTTAGAAAATCACTATCGCTCTATTGGGCAATATAAAAGATACCAAACGATTTTAAGTGTAGTACAAAATAACCGTGTTTTTAAAGAAATTAACCAAGCATTGCAAACCAGGTGGCGACGGGGTGATATAAATAACAAAGGTGTTTTGACGATGGTAGAACAGTATTTTACGGAATTAACTTTCGTTTTTGCAGAACTTTTTCGTACTTGTCAAAGCAAAGCTTATGTGGTTTTTGTTAATGATAATGTGCGCTATGGCGGTGAAGTCATACCTGTTGATTTATTGAGTACATCTTTAGCAGAAATGTTAGGTTTTGAAGCGATTGCTGTTTATGTTTTGCCCAAAAAAAAGGGGAATAGTAGCCAACAAATGAAAAAATTTGGACGAGAACCCTTGCGTAAAAGTATTACTTTATGGCAAAAACCTTAATGATTCAGAGAAAGCGATGAGATCACATAACAAACGAGATATATGGCATTTAGATCAAATGACTAAAAGTACATTTTTTCATCAAAAGCTTCACGAATGGAGGCTATTAGAAATTGCCGATGAAATTGAGCAAGTGAAGGGAGAAAAGCTAGAATGGGATATTGATAAACTTGCTATTTCCCAAACAGCGTGGAATAAAGTGATTCATCGTGGTATCAAACCCGTTGTGATTTTTGCTCATCCTGATATTTTGCAAAATATTTTATGTGCCATAAGTTACTATAGAATGTTAGCAATGGTGTCCCAAAAATCTATGAATCAGGTTGGACTACCAAGCAAACGTTATGAAGATGGCAAACGCCCTGAATCTAAGATCGCTAAAGCCATTGCACAACATCTTAATAAAATTATTAGCTTATTAATCGAATTAAATGCTGAAATTGATGTGCGTGAATTTACTTTATGGCGTGGCATGGCTGCTGGCTCACAGGCTCAAGGTTCATGGCAAAATAATAAAGGTGACAGAATTGAAACGGTTATTAGAGATATTATTCGGTACAGATTGCGTGAAAAGCAGTCAATTATTTCTGAAGACGAATCTCATATCTCATTAACTGATGGCAGAACAATTAGATTTTCTGATGAACCAGATATTGGGTTTTATAATGAGGATAAAAAAACCATCGTTGCTATTGAAATAAAAGGCGGTATAGATAAAGCTGCTGTTTTAGAACGAATTGGTGCCTCTATTAAAAGTTTGAATCGAGCTAAAAAAGAAAATCAAGATGCTGTAACTATTCTTATTTTACAGAATATCTCTATGACTGAACAATCTCTGAATGATTTGCAAATGAATAAAAATGTCGTTAATTATTGGTTTGCCATAGAAGAAATCTTGAAAAACAAACATAAGAAAGAAGCACTATTTCAATTACTTCATATTTGAATGAGAACTAACAAATGAGCATCCTAGAACAAAAAACCTTTATTTCTCATATTCCACCGTTTGATAAATTACAAGAGCCTGAGCTTAAAACGGTGGTTGATGCAATGGATATTGCTTATTTTAGAAAAGGGGAATATTTAAGTAGGTACACAAAATAATTTGGGTCAGAGTAAAATTAATAATTTAGAGAAATAACCCAAAAAACTATCAATCAATATCTACACCTAATCTAGATGATAAATGGTTCACTACATAAATTAATTTTACTCTGATCCCAATTATTTCTGAACAAGGATTACAACACCTCTTAAAACGATTTCTGCCTCATGATCTGAAATATCCAACACCCTAGAAACTTCCTGAATCTTATTCCTGGGAATTTCAAAATATTCTTGCGCATAAGAATTCAGAAAAAAAATAGTGAAAACACTATTCCTAAAAAATTCAAATAAAAATATTTCATAACAGTTGGTTCAAATATTAAAACCTAAAGTCTAAAAAATGAATTATAAAGTGAACATTTCAAAAAATAGCCAAATTTTATAAACTATACTTGACAAAAATATCCTAACAAGTTAAAATATTACAAACATAGATTATTATCAGAAGTTAAATATCTAATATAGGTTTATTGAACAAAAAGATTATAATGAACATATGCTACGCTTGCTACCCACGCGACTAAAAAGAAGTTTTTTTATGGAAATACAAAATCTATATGAACGTGATTTTTACGCTTGGATTCAATACAATATTGAATTATTGAAATGCGGTAAATTGCTAGAGATTAATACTGAAATTTTGATTGACGAATTAGAAAGTATGGCTAAGCGAGATAAACGGGAATTGATAAGTCATTTAATTATTTTGTTGGCGCATTTATTAAAATGGCAATTTCAATTAAAACAACTTTCGGAAATTTATCAAAATTTTCACGGTAGTAGTTGGAAAGCAACAATTATTGAACAACGAATGCAAATTATGGAACTACTAGAAATGAGTCCAAGTTTGAAGCCTTATTTATCTGAAGCATTACAAAAAGCCTATCCTAAAGGCGTTGAAATAGCACATAAAGAAACTGAATTGCCTAAAACAACTTTTCCTAAAAGTTGCCCTTACTTGTTAGAACAAATATTACAAGATGATTTTTATCCATCAGTAGCGTAGTAGCGTAACGGTGGGTTTCGCTTAGGATTAACTATAAAAACGGTGTTAAGGCTTGTAACTTATGATGAAAGATATTAAAAAACAATTTGCTCAAGCTGAAGAAAATTGGGATTTGGAAAAATTGTATAC
>QNES01000180.1 GCA_003645255.1 Gammaproteobacteria bacterium | reverse complement strand
GCCCCAGATTTGCATTTAGGGCATACAGTGCTTTTGAATAAATTGCGCCAATTCCAAAAATTAGGGCATACCATTTTCTTTTTAATTGGTGACTTTACTGGAATGATTGGTGATCCAAGCGGCAAAAATGTCACTCGTAAACCATTATCGCGTGAAGCCGTTTTAGAAAATGCCCGCACCTATCAAGAACAGATTTATAAAATCCTTGATCCAGACATCACCCAGATTTGTTTTAATTCAGAATGGATGAATAAAATGGATGCCGTTGGCTTAATTAAACTAGCGGCTCAACACACCGTGGCGCGTATGTTGGAACGTGATGATTTCCATAAACGTTATAAAAAGGGGCAAGCTATTGCCATTCACGAATTTCTATATCCCTTAATACAGGGCTATGATTCAGTGGAATTACAAGCAGATGTTGAATTAGGTGGAACGGATCAAAAATTTAACCTGTTGGTTGGGCGTGAATTGCAAAAACATTTTGGGCAAGCCCCCCAGGTCGTTTTGACAATGCCCATTTTGGAAGGTTTAGATGGCGTACAAAAAATGTCTAAGTCTTTAGGCAATTATATTGGGATTGATGATGCGCCTAATGATATGTTTGGTAAACTCATGTCTATTTCTGACTGGCTCTTATGGCGTTATATTGACTTATTGAGCTTTAAAAGCCCTGCTGATATTGTATCATTACAAAAATCGGTTGATGAAGGTGCCAATCCGCGTGATATTAAAATAGAATTTGCTGAAGAAATTGTTGAACGTTTTCACAGCCGGGCAGCTGCAACCCGAGCTACTCAAGATTTTATAGCGCGTTTTAAGCGCGGCGAAATGCCAGAAGATATAGCAGAGGTGACTTTAACAGTAGAAAATGGTACGATAGCCATCGCTAATTTACTGAAAAATGCAGGGCTGACATCAAGTACGTCGGATGCAATACGAATGATTAAACAGGGTGCTGTGAAAATAGATGGTGAACGAGTTGATGATCGTGCCCTTAAAATACCTGCGATGTCAACTCACGTTTATCAAGTAGGCAAACGCCGCTTTGCGCGAGTGAAAGTGAATGAATAATTGAAAATGGGGAATTAGAAATACTATTTTTTGAAAAATAGAATTTCTTGTTATTCATAAATTAGCGAATTGACAACTTACAACTGATAACCGATAACTGATTATGCAAGCATTTACCACTTTAACAGGTTTAGTCGTACCCTTAGATCGTGCCAATGTCGATACGGATGCTATTATTCCCAAACAGTTTTTAAAATCTATTCATCGCACCGGGTTTGGACCTAACCTATTTGATGAATGGCGTTACTTAGATCACGGTGAACCGGGGCAAGATTGCACAAATCGCCCCTTAAATAAAGACTTTTTCTTAAATCTACCTCGCTACCAGGGAGGGCAGATTTTACTTGCTCGCCAAAATTTTGGCTGTGGTTCCAGTCGTGAACATGCCCCCTGGGCATTGCTTGACTATGGCTTTAGGGCGATCATCGCACCGAGTTTTGCCGATATTTTTTATAATAACTGTTTTAAAAATGGCATTTTACCAATCGTCTTGGAAGAAGATACGGTTGATAAATTATTCCAAGCCGTACAAGCAACCCCTGGTTACACTATCGCGATTAATTTGGAAACACAAATAGTCACAACCTCACTGGCTGATTTCACATTCACTATAGAGACTTTTAGAAAACATTGCTTACTGAATGGCTTAGATGACATTAGCCTCACTTTACAACATGCCGATGATATTATCGCATATCAAACTCGGCGTAAACAAGAAGCACCTTGGCTCTTTTAAATGGTGAATCTTGCGTTTCACAAGGGCGAACACACAGGTTAGCACCGAAAATCACATAATACGTGTGGTCTTGTAGGGGCAGACATATGTGTCTGCCCTTAACTTAATGGCAAATGAAATATGGTACTCATATTATGAAAACAAAACTCCTTGTTTCTTTTATTTTTCTATTGGCTATTGTTATATCGTCCTTCCTTGCGTGGGTAGTAATTGACTACTACAACGATGATGATGCAATTCATATTGCGTTTGTAGGTCCTTTGTCAGGTGTGGATGCGGCAAAAGGCCAGTCTATGAAACAGGCTCTTGAGATATATGCTAATTACTTCAACGAAAGAGTTAGGGATGCTCAACAACAACAAATCGTTTTTGATTTTTTGGATGATCAAAATGTTCCTGACATAGCATATGAAAGGGCACAGGAAATCGCACAAAGTAATGCTGTTGCTGTTATTGGACACAGACGTAGCGACTGTTCCGTTGAGGGCGCAAGAATTTATGAAAAGCAAGGTATTCTTGCCATCACTCCAACATCATCTGAAACGGGAATAACACTGGATAATGAGTGGTACTTTAGAACGTTTTATAACAATGAGGTGCAAGCCAAGTTTCTGGCAAAGTATGCCAAAAAATTTCTTTTGCAAAAGGATAATACTGTTAGTATCATTTATTTAGATACAATTTACGGTAGGGAGCTTGCTGGTATATTTGAAAAAACTTCACTAGACATGAATGTTGATGTCAAATATAAATGGAAGTTAATGAATATAACGAGTAATGCGTCAAAACAAGAACAACAAGAACAAGAAATTGCACGAATTGTGAATGATTTGCAGAAGAAATCAGATGATGCTGGTCTCATTCTTTTGGCAACCCAATCCAATGAAGGTATAAAACTCGTCAAGCAAATTAAGGATGCAGGTATCAAAAACCAGTTAATTGCTCCCGATGCTTACGCAAACATTCAAGAGTTTTTTGAAGATGAACCAAAAGAAAAAAAGACACCTGGTTATTATACTGATGGTATCTATGTAGCATCTTTCATTGTTGATCTGTTCAATCAGGATGCCTATAATTTCAACGAAGTATACGAGAAAAAATATCAAAAAGAATCGCCAAGTGCGGCGTTTTATACTGTGGATGCTGCTATTCTGATTGTTGAAATAATACAACAAACAAAGAGTCGAGGTCAACAGGAATCTCTGATTTCATATAGAAAAAGGCTCCGGGATGCCCTTGCTAACATTGATACGAAAGAAGAAGCTATTGAAGGGCTTACCGGCTCTAATTTTTTTGACGAACATGGAGATATTTCAAAACCTATTTCGATAGGTGTTTATAAGAATAACCATCTTATTTCAGCCCCATTACAGTTAAGCCCTAATGATGATGACAAATATAGAACTGTTGTTTATACTGGTGTGCAATTTAATGAAATTAGTCAAATTGAGATAAATGCTGGAAGAAAGAATGTACCAGATTTTTACTTGTGGTTTAGGTTCAATAAGCTGCATGACGGACACGTTATAGAACCTCAAGATATTGAGTTTATTAATGCGGTCTCTCCTGTTGAATTGAAAGACCCTATCATTGATGAGACGACAATTGATGGGCAGACCTATCTTCTTTATAGAGTCAAGGATCAAGTCTTCAAGGAGAATATTCACTTACGTTCAGCAGAACATGTATTTTTCAACATTAAACATGCATTGGGCGTGAGTTTCCGTCACCGTAAATTAGATAATGATGAGCTAATTTATGTATATGATGTTTTAGGTACTTCACCCAGGACATTTGAACAGCAAAAGCTGAAAAATAAAGAACTGATTTCCTTAAATAATTGGAAAGTTGATAGGATTCACTTTTTTCAGGATACTACCAAAAAGGAGTTTTTGGGGTATCCTAAGCACTTTGTGGGAAATACCTATTCCACTTGCAGAATATGATTACTGGTATTTAGGAACGTGTATAAAATAACTTAGTCAATTGTAGGATATAGTTATCCAGAAAAGTTTTGTCCCGGCTCCTGACAGGTTTTCAAAACCTGTATTGAAATTAGTATGGACAGCTGTCGTCGGCGAATACGTAGCAGACTGATGCGTGTGTTAGTTCCTCAACACTAGATATATTATAGTACCCGTAAATTTTAAATATTTCCGTTTTAACAAGATTCAGTTGACGTTCTAAGAAACTACGCAAACATAACAAGAGTAGTTCATTTGCAGGTATACGCAATTGATTAACAACAGTATTGAAAATTCTGTTTTCTTGAGTAGGCATGATTTCTATCGTCATAATTTCTATATAGATGTTCAGGTAAATTTCTGGTTCCCACGCGCCGGCGTGGGAACGAGGAAATAATCATCATGAATTTAGCCACTTATTCAACTCATCCCGCGCCGTTTCTAGATATGCCCTACTTTTCACCAAAGTCGTCAATGAATCTGATAACTGTGCCTGATATTTTTCAAGAAAGGGATTATCCACCCCTTCAAACATTTCACCCCGTAGGAGTGTAAACCAATTTAACAATTCAGCCGTTCCTGGGGTTTTGTTTAAACGTAAGTCCTTGTTTTGCAAGATAAAAAATAATTCTAAGCCCTTTTCCAAAAAGGCATCACTGAGTTCAAGATAATCTTCTAGCCGTTGTGCCAAAATCGCTTTTAAGCGATCTTCGTCTGGAAAGGGAATATCATAATAAATACAACGGCGCAAAAAAGCATCCGGCAAATGCTTTTCAGAATTGCTGGTTAATACCAATATGGGTTGTAAATCTTTATTGGCTTCAACCCTGACATTACAAAATTCAGGAATACGGAAATAGAGCTGTTCGATTTCATTCAATATATCATTAGGAAAGTCACGCGGAGCCTTATCAATTTCATCAATCAACACCACAAAACGGCGTGGCTCAGTATACGGAAAATCTAAACGTGGCAAAAATTCTTCAATCTTAAAATTTTTAATCTGCGCCTTGGAATTAGTATGGATAATCGCTTCATCCAAAGCCCCGGGTTTAAGATACCCGGCTGCATTGACATTTTGCTTATCAATTTGTACCGCCCGAAAATGTCCAATCGCATCATAAAGATAAAATAAATCAGATGCCACACTGGTTGATTTAGTTTCAAATTTCAGCGTCAAGGGTTTTTCAACGCCATTGACTAAACCGACTAATCCCAATTGATAAGCTAAACTATAAGCCAATTGTGTTTTACCTGTGCCAGGCTTTCCCGTTAATAATAGAGCTTTATTAAGAAACAAACCACTGTCGAATGAGTTCAACCTGAAAACAATACCCATCACCTAAGCGCTCTATCAGTTCACGTTGTAATAAATTAGCCTTAGTCGCCTCAAACTCAGAAGGACATTGTGTTCGCAAAATATCCTCTCTGACTATCTGCCTTTCCCCTTGCGCCGCTAAAAATCGTAGTATAGCTAAACCCTTATCAGTCACTTGATTATTCGCAATATCAGCAAAAAAGAAGCGTCCATGTTGTAACGCCCCTGGGATGGCGGCATTAACATCACTCACTTGTGCAAGACGGCGTTCCTGAACATTCTGTCTATTTTTTAAAGTCACAATTTCAGCACATAATAATTGTATTAATGCCGGATGACAACGAGTGATTTCTATTGCACGTCGGCTAGCTGCTTCTTCATAGCGCAAAGCAAAATCTTTAACCGGTTGCTCTATTAATTCTAAAGCTTCACGAGGTTGTAAATAACTAATATGTACTGTTTGCACATTAATTAAATAACTCGCCCAGCGTTCAAATTCATCTATCGTATGTGAACCAGATAAAAGAATTTTCATACGGGGGCGATGCTGAATAATATGGCGAAACATTCCCAGTACCGACGCTTCATCTAACAGCCCTTTATTAAAAATATGTTCTAAAGCACTAAATTCATCTAAAATCAACAACATCGTTTGATTAGCTTCAAGACAATTTTCGACTTCATCTAACCATTCATCAAAACTCGTAAAAGGATCAGCACTCAACTGCGCTCGCGTTAAAGGCGGCAATGTCCATTCACGATGGCGTTTCGCAGAAGTTTGCATAGCGCGGCTCATGTTATACAAAAAACCGATATAATCTTTAGCCAAAGAAGTGGGACCCTGTAAATCAACAAACAGAGGAATAATCGTCGTCGGCAATAATCGACCTAAATTATTCAATAATGACGTTTTACCTGTGCGGCGTTGCCCATAAAGCAAAAGCGGGGGACAACGACTATCAAGTAATAACCGTTCAATATGTTCACTCACATCGCTACGTCCCACAAAAATTTCTTGATGCTCAGTCAGCGGAATACCAATAATATAAGGATTACTGATTTCTTGACGACTCTCTACCGCCTCCGTCAAAGTGCGTACATAATCATGCAGCGTTTGTCGCCATGTTGCAGCAATGGGACGGAAACGTAGCGCGTAGGGTTCAGAAGAACGAGTCAACTCTCGTAAAAGTCCATCTAAGCGTTCTTCTAGCGCATCTAATGCAAGTCGTTGATTATAATGACTTTTTTGCACTAAAGCCGCATTAACATCCCGACTAATTCTACTAAAACTACGCAACAAAGCACTAGCAGGACCACTCAATTCACCGGCGGCTAAACTTTGATGAGCACTACTAATTGCCTTAACATCCGTATAGCTTTGCAATCGTCTAGCATCCAATTCAATTTGGGCTTCTTTCGCAGCCCAATTCTGTGAAGTGCTACTTAAATGTTCTATGGCAGCCTTACCCTCAATTGGATTGCGTTCCGCAATCATAACCAAATAGCTTTCTAAACCAAACAGGGGTAAATATTGATGTTCATCCCAAAAGGCGGAATGCCAATGTAGCAAGCTAATTTGATGATCAGTCCTATTTTCATCAGCGTGATAAAGAAGAAGATTCCAGGTAGCTTGAAAAGGATAAAATAATAATGGTCGCCACCAACTGGTACTCAGCCCTAATATAAGTACTAAAAGGGTCAAAGGTAAAATCAGCTCCAAAGCATAGCGTCCCATAATTAGCGCAAAAACGATATAGGCGCCCGCACTACCAAAAATCCCGGCAATAATACCCGCCCAGGGACTCGCAATGCGCTTTGCTAACATATAAGGAAACGCAAATAATAGTAAATACAGCATAGCGTTTTCTATCCCGCCATGTATGCCGATGATAAAAGGTTTCAGAAAAGCGGAAGTTGAAGTATTAAAAAGATTTTTAAATAAGGTGAATAAACCCAGAAAAAGAGCCACTCCCACTCCCAGCCCTAAAGCTTGCCGCCAGTTCCCCGTTAATAAAATCCAAAGCAATGCCAACGAGAAAGCAAAAACACCGACAATTAATCCATCATAAGCCAAAATATACAAAGTACCCGTTTGCATCCAAGCAGCACTGGGAGCTAATATGCTCACCAAGCCGGCAATTAAAAACACCGCTAATCCACTGACGAAAACCCCAATAACAACACTACCAATTTGAAGATATTGTGGCTGACTGTAAGCCGTTTTAGTCGTGCTGTACATCACACTGCCTGCACAACTAGCGGTAAAAATACCTAATAAAACTGTCCAAAAAGTTCTAGGATCATTACTTTGAAAAACCGTCGGTTGTAAATCGGGAAGACTGAGCATAACAGCAATAGCAATATTTTCTGCCATGCTAAATATTAAGCGTTCATCAAGACTATACTCATTAACTTCTATAAGTCCGATAGGTAAACTCAACAAGAAGCCCCCAACAATGCCTATCATGATGCCAAATGCGACTGACACCGTGAAACTGCCTAATAATCCCCCCACTAAACTGAATAATAGGGCATAACCGCTCACTAAAATCAGGATTTCGCCAGGCGAATCAAGCAACCACAGACACAAAGTAACCAGGCTACAGATCCAGACTGACCATAATCCATG
>QNES01000179.1 GCA_003645255.1 Gammaproteobacteria bacterium | reverse complement strand
TCCAGATATTGCTTGGCTCTTTGCAAACGGGGTTGTTGACAATAGGGATGGTTATGTGGATATTCTGGTACCGTTATATGCCAAACGCTTGATAAACGCATTTCGCCCACTGATAAATGGAGAAACCAAGTATTATATCAATTCGCCTCATGAGACGGTCAACCAATATCTGACATCAGATAACCAGTTAAATATCAATGCCTTGTTGGAAAAATACAGGGCTTATGTTCGTAGACGCGGTTTTCGGGCTTTTGATACCGAACATCTTAAAGAAGCCGCTTGTCATTATTCCCTTGATGGTTTTATCAGTTTTTTCATTCAGTGTCTAGGAGGGCAAACGTTTATCGAAGTGCCAACCGGTAGAGGGCGGGCAGATATCCTAATTCTCTATCAAAACCATAAATACGTCGTTGAAACTAAACGGTTTGTTAATAATGACTATTTTAAGCAGGGCAAAGGACAACTGGTAGAATATTTGAAATCAGAAGACATTTCTCAAGGCTATTATGTTGTTTTTAGTAATTTACACACCGATAAAGACGAACTATTTGTATCGGAAACGATTCAAGGAAAACAGATACATACTCATATTATTCCGACAAAGTTTGAACAACCAAGCCGTATTCCCGTGTTAGATGAATTGAAATTGACCGAATCAGAAAATATTGCCAACAACATGCTAAAAATGGAAAAGTTTTCAATAGAACAAATTAGTCAAGCAACCGGGGTAAGTCTTGATAGAATTAAACAGTTATCTGTTCTGTAAGGAACGTGCATGTTAGAAATCCGATTTTTTTAAAAATCGGATTTCTCAAACCTCTCTTTATTGACTTTTCACATCTAACTTATCCCGCAATTTATCTCCTAACATATTGACTGATAATACGACTAGTAATAATGTTAGCCCTGGGGCTAAAACGATATGGGGGGCGACTAGCATATAGCCTGTACCGTCGCGTATCATGCTGCCCCAAGAGGCGGCGGGGGGTTGGACTCCTAAACCTAAGAAGGATAATCCTGCTTCGGCGATGACGATTCCTGCTATGCCAAATGTGGCTTCAATCAATAATGGTGCCATTAGCAATGGTATGATATGGTAGCGCAATATGCGTGGGATTGATGCACCTAGTGCGCGGGCGGCTAATACATGTTCTCGGTGTTTTAGAGATAATGTTTGCGCTCGCGTTATACGAGCAAAGCCTACCCATCCAACGACTGATAGGGCGAAGACGACATTTTCTATCCCTGGTCCTAAAATGCCTGATAGGGCAATGGCGAGTAAGATGCCTGGGAAGGCTAAGAAGACATCCATGATTCGCACGATGATTAAGTCAATATAGCCCCCGAACCAGCCACTTATTGTGCCAATTAGGGTGCCTACCGTTAGTGAAACCGTTATAACTCCAAATGCGACAAAAAATGAGGTTCTGGCTCCCATCATTAAACGGTCTAAAACAGGACGACCCAGGTCGTCATAGCCAAGCCATTCTGATAGAGAAGGGGGCTGTAAGATATTGGGTAATATGATGTGGTTTGGTTCCAAAGGGAACCAGGGTCCTAGTATGGCTAAGATTAACCAGAGTATTAGGATAGATGAAGGAATAAGAATTTGATATTTAAACACTGTAACGTACCCTCGGGTCTAACCAAGCATATAATACATCGGTTAGCGTGTTGATTAAGACATAACTGACACTAATTAATAAGATACAAGCTTGCACGAGTGGATAATCGCGCCGTTGAATGGATTCAATGGTTAATTGTCCAATGCCGGGCCATGCAAAGATAATTTCTGTGATCACGGCGCCGCCTAATAAGGTTCCTAGTTGTAAGCCGAGTATGGTGATGATGGGTAGTGAGGCATTGCGTAGCGCATGGTGAATGACTATGGCTGATTCGCGCAAACCTTTGGCACGGGCTGTGCGAATATAGTCTTCGTTTAGGACTTCTAGTAGAGTTGAACGTATCATACGGGCTAAAATGGCGGAGAGGGCGGTACCTAAAGTCAGGGCGGGTAATATGAGTGAAAGGAAATTTTCGCGCCCGCTCACAGGGAACCAGCCTAATGTGAGGGAGAATAACAAGATTAATAGGGGCCCTAACCAGAAGTTGGGGATGGATACGCCTAATAGGGAGAAGACCATCGCGGAGTTGTCATAAATAGTGTCTTTACGCAGTGCTGCAATACTGCCGAGTGGTAGTGCGATGAGTATTGCAACTAATAAGCCGGCAATGGCGAGTTCTAAAGTGGCTGGGAATCGTTCTATCATTATGTCAATGATAGGTTCTTGTGAATATAATGAGGTGCCTAAATCTCCTTGCAATAGGTGCGTCATATATTGCCACCATTGTGTGAATAGGGGTTGATTTAAACCGAGTGCTTGCCGTAGGGCTTCTAAATCGGTAGGTGTTGCTGTTTCACCAAGCATCGCTTGTACGGGATCACCCGGAACCAGGTGAATCAGTAAAAAAATTAGGGTGATTACCCCTAGTATAACTGTTAATGTACTGAGTAAACGGGAAATGATAAATGATGGCATAATTTTTTTGTATAAAATAAATGTTAAAAAAACCAAGTTTTTTCTAAAAACTTGGTTTCTAAATTCTACATAAATAAAGAAGCATGTAATAAGCTTCGTGTATAGGGATGTTGGGGGTGATTAAATATTTTCTCGGTTTCGCCCTGTTCAATAAAGCACCCATGACGCATTACCATAATACGGTGCGACATGGCACGGATGACTTTTAAGTCGTGGCTGATGAATAAGTAGCTGATATGGTGTTTACGTTGTAAATTTTCTAGTAGTTCAAGCACTTGTTTTTGTACGGAGACATCAAGTGCGCTGGTGGGTTCATCTAATAAAATCAATTGTGGTTCTAAAATGACTGCCCTGGCAATGGCGATACGTTGGCGTTGCCCGCCTGAAAATTCATGGGGATAGCGTGATAACATGTCTTCTTGTAAGCCGACTTCTTTGAGTATTTTTATAACACGTTCACGGCGTTTTTGATGATTTAAGTCAGGATAGTGAATGATTAATCCTTCACTAATAATTTGTTCTACCGTCATGCGGGGTGATAGGGATGAATAGGGGTCTTGAAAGACGACTTGAAGTTGACGGCGCAAGGGACGTAATTGGCGTGTTTGTAAGCGATCTAACTGCTTACCGGCAAAGCGAATAGCTCCTGTGCAGTTTTGTAATCGTAATACACACAATCCTAGTGTGGTTTTACCTGAGCCTGATTCACCAACAATGCCTAATGTTTCTCCTGGGTATAAATGCAAATCAATTTCATCAACGGCTTTGATTTCATTATCCGTTCGTTGAAAGAAGTTTTTGGAAAGTGGAAAGTAGCAACGAATCTGTTGAGCGTCTAATAATGGGGTGGGGGCTGTGGTGTAATCATAGTCTGTTTGGATTCTTTCGGGTTGGCTGTTGAGTAGGTGTTGGGTATAGGCGTGCTGTGGCTGTTCAAATAATTTTTCCGCGTTGGCGGATTCAACTAAGTTGCCTTCTTGCATGACACAAATACGCTCGGCAAAGCGTTTTACCAGGTTTAAATCATGGGTAATCAATAATACTGCCATGCCAAATTCCTGTTGCATATTTTCGAGTAATTCCAGAATTTGCAATTGTATTGTGACATCCAGTGCGGTTGTGGGTTCATCGGCAATAAGTAATTGAGGGCGACAGGCTAATGCCATGGCAATCATTACCCGTTGGCGTTGCCCACCGGATAAGGTATGGGGATAGGAATTAAAACGTTTATGGGGTTCAGGGAGCCCTGTGAGTTCTAATAGCTCTAGCATACGACTGCGAGCGGCGGATTTGCTTAAACCTTCATGGAGTAATAGGGGTTCTATTAATTGTGTTCCAATGGGATAAACAGGATTGAGCGAAGTCATTGGCTCCTGAAAAATCATGGCAATATTTTTGCCCCGCACCCGACGTAAATCAGCTTCACTTTTCTGGAGTAAATTTTGCCCTTGAAATTCAATCGCACCGGTTGGGTAATTTACACGCTGACGATCATGTAATTTTATAATGGATAAAGCGGTTACGGATTTACCTGAGCCAGATTCACCGACGAGGGCTAATTTTTCGCCTAGATTGATTTGAAAACTGACTTGATGTACGACTTGTGTTAAATGTTGCTGTGAGTTTTTAAAAGCAACTGATAATTTTTTTATGTTTAAGAGTGGAGGAGTCATTTTAATTGTGAAATAGAAATCCGATTTTTGAAAAAATAGAATTTTTTTGAATTTAGAAATCCGATTTTTGAAAATATCGGATTTCTTTAATACTATTAACCATCAACAATTATTTGAGTATATTTTTTACCCCATTTTAAAAAAACCTTTTCTTCCATTGGGGTAGCATATAAATAACCTTGTGCGATATCACAACCATGATCACGTACAAAATCACGTTGCTCGGCTGTTTCTACGCCTTCGGCAATCACTGTCAAACCCAGGGCATGTGCCATATCAATCGTTGAGACTGTAATGGCAGCATCTTCAGGTGATGAAATTACGCCCTGGATAAATGAGTTGTCAATTTTAATACAGTCAATCGGAAAACGTCTGAGGTAATCCAAGGAGGTATAACCGACACCAAAATCATCAATCGTGATGCGAATACCCATGTCTTTAAACTGCTTCAAGCTATTAATAACAAGTTCTGTGTCTTCTAAGAACAAGTTTTTGGTTAATTCTAATTCTAGCGATTCCGGTGTCAAGCCCGATTTTTCAATCGCTTCTTTAACTACCCTGATTAAACGCTTACTGCGAAATTGATGCACGGATAAATTAACCGATATCCGGTTGACTGATAAACCCGCATCTAACCAATTCTTGAGTTGTTGACAGGCTGTCTGCAATATCCATTCACCTAGCATAATAATCATGCCAGTATCTTCAAGCACAGGTAGAAATTCCCCAGGCAAAATAAAATGGTTTTGGGAATGACGAAAGCGAATCAACGCTTCTGCACCAAGCAATTGTTTAGAATACAGCTCTATTTGTGGTTGGTAAAACAAAATAAAATCAGATCGAGCAATGGCTTGATGTATATTAGTTTCCGTTTTTAAATGTAAGAGAGCTTGATCGTGCATTCGACGATTAAATACAACATAACAAGATTTGCAGATGGCTTTAGCATGATCCATCGCAATATTGGCATCACGTAGTAAATCGGTTGCCTCTTCTTGACTGGTATAGTAAGCAATGCCAATGCTGGCTAAAGTAACGATTTCATATTCGCCCAACGAAAAAGGTCCCGTTAATACCTTATTTATCTTTGCCGCTAAATAAGTTGCATCTGCTAAACTTGGCATATTATCCAGCAAAATCATAAACTCACCACCAGAACGCGCGAGAACACTTTTTTTCGTTATACAATTCTGCAAACGTTCAGCAATGCCCATGAGTAACCAATCACCCATATCATGCCCTAAACTGGTATTAATGATCTTAATTCTTTCCAAGTCAAGAAATAATACTGCAATACGATAATTTTTTTGCTGCCGAGCGCGAGCTATTGCTTTTTCTACCAGTTCTATGAAAAGATGACGGTTAGGTAATCCTGTCAGTTGATCATGCGACACAGTATGGGTTAATTGTTGCTCTAAATCGTGATGCTCATACAAGTCATGTCCTTCAACTAAAATTCGGGTGTTATTTCCCTGGAAATGGCTAAAGGGGGTGAATAAAAAACACAGGGTTGCCATTTGTCCATCGTGTTTTTGTACTTCAACTTCACAACGGGCAAAATGACCTTTAGCGGCGGTGGCAATGGCGGCTTTAATTTTTGTTTTGCTTCTTAGGGAGGTACTAACAAAAGGCAGTTCCCAAAATATAAGATTTAAAACAGCCTCGCGTTCACTACCCATCAATGTGAGAGCCGTTTGATTAATCTCTTGTAAAACGCCATTGGATTTAATCAGAATCATCAACTCAAGTGCATTATCAAAGGAACTTTGAAAAAGGTTTCCCTTTTTTTGCAAAGTGATCAGGTTAGACAGATAACGGATAGAGCGTTCAAGTATAAACCAAGTCAACTGCTCCTTAGGCAGCACATCAATGCCAAGATTATCCTTTATTAATATCGAGTCAACAACTTCATTGTGTTGAGTCAGTAAAATAATGGGAACGATGGCATATTTAGATAAGCCAGTTAGAAATTTCTGCTGTTGTGCCAGTTTGGCATTATAACCGACTAAATAAGCATCATAATGTTTTTGTTTAATCTGTTTTGAAGCAATTTCATAATTCGGTGCCCAGTCAATATTTAGCTTGTCTGCTTGCTCATCTATTGTTCGGCGGCTTGTTAGATAATCTTTGGCATTTTCTTCTATAAATAATATTTGCACTCAATTTACCTTTTTTTTTATAACTCGATGTTCAAGTTTTTTACCAAAGACAATAACGACAAGGATTGTATATAAGAAGGGATTACCTCATCTAAATATTTCGTTTAAATACTTTTTTATATACAATCCTTGTCGTTCACGGTTTTAAAAAACTTGATCATCAAGTATAATGTTTTAGAAATCCGATTTTTGACAAAAATAGGATTTCTTTAAACCAATTCACAATTACTTTTTTTGACAATTATGCACTTTTTGGCACCACGCTATTGGCTATTATGGTTTGGAATTGCACTATTATGGTGTTTAATTCATTTACCCTATCGCTGGCAATTGGCAGCAGGGCGACAAATTGGGCGCATTGCCCTTCGACTCGCACCGCGCCGCCGTCATATTGCTGATACTAACTTAAAACTCTGTTTTCCGAAACTTAATAATATACAACGAAAGCAATTATTACACCAACATTTTGAATCTTTAGGTATGGGTTTATTAGAAATGTTGAGCGCATGGTGGTTACCAGATGCCACTTTAAAACCATTAGGGCATATTCAAGGGCTAGAATATTTACAGGCTGCCCTAAAACAGGGCAAGGGTGTCATTTTGCTCAGTGCCCATTTTACTTCTTCGGAAATCGCTTCCCGTTTTTTAACGATGCACATCGCCATTCATGGTGCTTATCGCCCCCATGAAAATCCCTTGATTGAGCATTTTATGAAAAAAAGCCGCGAAAGCCATGCTGAAAAAGCAATCCCCCGTGAAGCAGTGCGCGAAATGTTACGTAGTCTCAAGCGAAATAAAGCTTTATGGTTCGCAACGGATCAAAATTTTGGGCATAAGCATAGTGTCTTTGCCCCCTTTTTTGGTATCCCGGCAGCAACTAATATTGCTACTTCCCGTCTTGCCAAAATCAGCGGGGCTGTTGTTGTACCTTTTTTTGTGCAGCGTTTAGAAGAGCATCAGGGTTACAAAGTCATTTTACAACCGGCATTAGATCATTTTCCGAGTGGAGATAGTTTAAAAGATGCAATACGAATTAATCAACTCATTGAGGCACAAATTCTGAAAGCACCTGAGCAATATTTATGGGTGCATCGGCGGTTTAAGGATCGCCCGCCAGGGGAAGAAAAGGTTTACTTGAAAACGTAAGGTTTACTTGAAAACGTCAGGATTTAAAAATCCGATTTTTTGAAAAAAATCGGATTTCTGGCAAAAAATAAAGTTTATCTATAATTAATAGACTTGTCCGGAAATAATTAATTCATATATTTCATATACTTAATATAACATGAAAAATAAAACATTTAAAAATCAATAAGTTATATAGATTGGATTTAATTTGACAATTAATAATTT
>QNES01000178.1 GCA_003645255.1 Gammaproteobacteria bacterium | reverse complement strand
AACTTTGTCACACTTTCATTCACTATGAAAAAATTTTTCCAATTTTTCCTGCCCTTATTAATTTTAGCCATTGGCTTTTTCGGTTTTGGCTACATGCAAAAAACCAAACCCAAAAATCAAGCCATTGAAATTAAAGAACCCGTCTGGGTAGTGAGCGTCGTACCGGTACACCTAACCACTTTGTCACCCACTTTGACATTATATGGGCGGGTTGAATCACCACGCACTGCCACATTACGTACCCCCACTTTATCACTGAATGTCAATGCTCAAGTAACGCAAGTCATTGTTTTTGAAGGAGAAATTGTCAAAAAATGGCAATTATTAATACGCCTAGATGACAGCGACAGTCTTCTGAATCTAAAACAACGAGAAGCCGATATAATAGACATTGAAGCTCAAATTAAGCTTGAAAAACAACGCCATGCCAGTCATCTCACTGCTCTAACTCATGAAAAAGCATTACTTTCACTCACGCAAAAGTCACTTGAACGCCTACGTCTGCTAAAAAAACAAAGACTCAGTTCCCAATCCGCCTTAGAAGAGCTTCAACAAGCGGTAGAACAAAAAAGGCTTTCTCTCATTAATCGCCGCCTAGAAATCAAAAACCACCCTGCTCGCCTAGCCCAGTTACAAGCTAAACAATCGCGTGCCTTCGCACAACGTGATCTTGCCCGTTTGGAACAAACCCGTACCAAAATTACCGCCCCCTTTGCTGGCGTAATTGCTAAAATGACTATCGCGGTAGGAGACAGAGTACGCAGTGGCGATTCCTTATTATCCATTTATGACAATACCGCTTTGGAAGTACGCGCCCAAATACCGAGCCGCTATCAAGATACAGTGCTTGATGCTTTGAATAGCAGACATCAGTTACAAGCACACGCGTTGTTTAATAAAAAATTCATTTCCCTACAACTGGATAGAATTTCAGGACAAATTAACCCAGACAGTGGAGGCATTGATGGCTTATTTCGCTTCAAAACAGATAACCATTTACTCCGTTTAGGGCAATTTATCACCCTAAATTTAAAATTACCCAAACAATCCAGAGTTGTAGCCCTACCCTATGAAGCCGTTTACGGAATCAACCGTATTTACAAACTCATTGACGGGCGCATGAAGGGTATCACCATTGAAAGAATTGGGGAGCAAAATTTAACAAAAGGGCAATCACACATTTTAGTTCGCAGCCCTGCATTAAAAACAGGCGAACAGATCATTGTTACCCAATTGCCTAATGCGATGGATGGCTTAAAGGTTCAAGCAGAATTTAAGGAAAACCAGGATACGCATTAAAATTAAATTCCATGTAGGGGCATCCCTTGTGGTTGCCCTTAACTTAATGGCAGTGACCTATTTATTATTCTGGTAAGTTTGACAGATCAAGGACGGCACCATGTTCAATAAACACATCATAGAATCTATCATAATCCTCACCCCAGTAAATCATAGCACATGCCATAGGTGCTCCCTTGCTTGCATCTGAACCATTTTCAAGGAATTTCAATCTTGTATCATAGAGAAAACATAAGGCTTTCGCCTGTCCGAAAACGCTTTGCTTCCAATGACCTGTGTTTGTTGCTACCGGTACCAAAGCCAATATTTCTGAACCATATTTTTGGTAAGTCAAAACACATTTTGCTAACCAATTTTTTATGGTTGTCCCTCTTTTTCTGTCAACACCATAAGGCGGATTCATATAAATGGTGGGATAGTTCCAATCTTTTCCAAGTCCGTCATTTTGTGGAAGCATGAACTCCGTTTCCGCATGTACTATGGAATATTCATTTGAGCAAGGATCTAATGCAACAGTACCGCGAAAAAAAAGCTTGATGGCTTTTACATATTTGATGGGAGTTCCCCAGCTCTGACTTTGAGAATTGACGGTTCTTCCAGCACTCATAGTATTTCTTCCCCGTTTTTGAAACGTAACTCTGTCAGTTTGCTTTTTAACCAGCGTAGGGACTACTCTATGCACACATCAATCATTTCTTGTTGATTGTAATTCGATGCGTTTGACTATGTTTCCAAGCGCTGTGAATAAGCATCATAATGGCAAAGGAAAATGCAACTAGAGATATCCACTCTATTTTTGGCGCAAAAAAACTGAGAACGCCAGTGAAACTGCGGCATATTCTCCCTGTCCTTCACTGTGATCGATTTCTAAAGGAACGTTAAAATGCTGTGCCAAATCACGCCCCTTTTTAATTGCACAGGTGGCATTTTTTTCTTCATAAATTAGATAACCATCTACATCATTGATAATGATGAAAACTCTCCAAACATGGGCTTGCACAGTACGAAATGCCCCGCCCTTCAGAGTGAGAGGGGAGAGGGAAATTTGAGATATCTCCGCCTGTTTAAACTGTTCTTTGATAACTCTTTTGCTCGGAATAATGTTTTTCCAAGTGACAACAGAATCTTTGATTTCAAGAATAATTCGTTCATATTGATTGGTTTTAAACCCCAATTTTGTGAAATAAACGTCAATGAGCCAAAGGGCGAAAAAACTTAAAACGACTATATCCTCTAAATCTTCAAAGTGATAAAAAAGCGAAGCGCAATCGCTTTTGGACTCATGTCTAGCTCTATTTTATTGGTTTTCATAACATTTTTCAAATCATTTAGCAAGTACTAGTCAACGGACTTCTTAATGAGTTGACTAAGATACTCAATATCGGCTTTATCCTGTAAATTGTCTCTCAATAACTTTAGAGAAATAAGTCCTTTCGGTAAAGCCATTCCGCCACAAACAGCATATTCTATACCTTCTTGAGATAACTTTTTGACAATTTCTTCTAACTCTTGCATCAAATCCATAAATTATCCATCAATGAAATAAGGGATTGTATGTATATATAGTTTGTCAGATAAATAACTTCCAAAAACCTGTCAGATATTCGAGACCTGACATGTTTATACTGATTTTACAATTGTTTTATAAAAACTTTAGAGTTGCGTTGGTAATTATATAAAGCACGTTTATGCTCATGTAACGAATCCATATTGGCTGCAACGAATCCCCTTTCAGCAAACCAGTGCGCCGTTTGAGTCGTCAATATAAAAATGTGTGTCATATCTAATTGCCGCGCCTCTTTTTCTAAAAAAGCCAGCAAAGCACTACCCCGATCCATTCCACGATAATGGCTATGCACAGCTAAACAAGCTAATTCAGCCATTTTTTCATTTTTTTCATCAATAAAAGGATATAAGGCGGCACACCCAATAATCATCCCATCTCGTTCTTGCACCGTAAAATGGTTAATTTCCATTTCCAATTTTTCGCGGGAGCGGCGCACCAAAATTCCGGCTTTTTCGAGTGGTTCAATTAATTCAAACAAGCTACTGACATCATCTATAGTGGCTTTACGGATGTGTTCAAAGGGATCGGTGCTGATCAGGGTGCCTATACCATCACGGGTGAATAATTCTTGTAATAAAGTGCCCTCTATTTGCCGCGAGATAAGATGTACCCGTTGTACCCCGTTTTGACAAGCTTGCACAGCAAAAGTTAATTGTTTTTTTAAGTTAAAATGGGGTTCATGGTTAAGCCAGCGTTGTGCTTCAAATACAGTTAATTGCTGCACTAATTGTCCATTATGAACAAAAATGCCTCCCGGTTCAGTTAAACAAATCCATTTAGTGGCTTGTAGGGCAATCGCAACTTCAGTTGCAACTTCTTCAGTGAGTAAATTAAAAATTTCGCCTGTGGGAGAATAGCCTAATGGAGAAATTAATACAATACTTCCTTCATCAAGTCGGCGCGTAATGGCAGCAGTATCAATGCGGCGAACTTCTCCAGTATAACAATAATCCACTCCATCACGCACACCCACTGGACGGGCTGTGATAAAATTACCAGAAGCGGTGCGAATACCAATATCAGTAGTGGGGGAATTACTTAAACCCATAGATAAAAGGCTTTCAATTTCGGTATGTATTTCTCCACAGGCTGCTTTTACACAACTCAGAGCCATTTCGTCCGTGATGCGAAGTCCGTTGACATAACGGGATGGTAATCCACGCATTTTAAGACATTGCTCAATTTGGGGACGGCTGCCATGAACCAATACGACACGTATGCCTAAACTATTGAGTAATGCAATATCATGAATAAGCAGCGCAAAATGGGAACTTTGTACTGCTTCTCCCCCAAAACATAATACAAAAGTACGCCCACGATGAGCATGAATGTAGGGCGAAACACGACGAAACCAGTCAACAAATGCTTGAGAGTTATCTGGTAAAATATTGGGCATTGTGAATTAGAAACCCCGTTTTTTCAAAAAAATTGGTTTATTTCTGCTACTGTTTCTAAAATATAAATATCAATAAAATCAATAAGTTGTGTTAAATCGCTCTAAATTATATTAATCATTTTTAATTTAATTTGGGTTAAATAATTGACGAATTGAAAAAATTGGTTAATACTTTAAATATGATAGTTGAAAAAATAATTATAACAGGGCAACCACAAAGGGATTGCCCCTACATATCGTCGTTACAAATCATTTTTACAAATGATAACTGATAACCAATTACTAATAGGATACAAACCATGACAGTTAGAACACCTATACTGCCAAAAGTTCTTCGTCATCATGACTCAGATACTTCCCGTTTGAAAGAAGTCACTTCACGACTGAAAACGGATGTTTCAAGATTACGAATTGAAAAAGCACAATTGCGAACCGAAAACGTTCAATTGAAAACTGAAAACGTTCAATTGAAAGAAGATAAGTCTTTCCTGTATGAAGAACTTGAAGAGCAGAAAAAAATATCTGAACTTAAAGACATTGAACTCGCTGACAATACAGCACAGTATCAAATTTTGGAAGAAGAACGCTTAAGGCTTTATGGTTTTTAATTGGGAAATGGGTATTGGGAATTGCTAATGTTTAAGGAGTTTTGTAGGGGCTGACCTGTTGTGTCTGCCCTTAACTTAATGGCATTGATTCCCCATTCCCATTCCCCATTAACGATAAGTATTAAGCCGGTTCTTCCAACCTGCGAACCAACGCGCCTCATTACGTGCCGGTGTGGAATTTTCTATGCGGCGCTTCAGAACAAACTCGGCGGCATCTACAAATTCATCTGTGGCATGGATCAAATTACCTGGCATATATTCTAATACTTGTAATAATCCCCAACCTTGATCATGATAACGTTCTGTTGGGGAAGTGCCTTCTCCTTTAAAATGAACATAATCTAGCAGCGCATAAACTCCTTTGGGGGTTTGCGCAACACGGTAAAATTGATCACGTACCAGAGCCTGCTGCGTTTTTGTCGGCAAAGACTCCAAAATTTTGGGTAAAGCCAATTCCAAACGTCTTATCATAAACTGCACTTGCAGCGGCACAGTATTCTTCATTAAGGTGCGTAAGCTAACCATTTTTTCACTTTGTTGGTTATTCAGAAATGCTTGACGGGTTTGCCAAGGACAACTCGGGATAGTTTGTAACCAATCTGGGAGTATAACCCCCTGTTCTCGCATAAAGATGAGTAAGTCAGGAAAAGTTTCCGTGAAAGGTCCTTCTTCCTGTGGATACCAGATAAAATGACCTATGCCCATTGAAGCAAAATTTTCTTGCTTGTTCCAAGATGTCAGCCCTGATAGCTTGCCAGAACTTTCATTCATCCAAATTTTTTTCCCAATTTCAATCGCATCACGTTGAGCAATTGAAATATATTCTTGCTGTATTGCTGCATCTAGTTGCCGTGTTTCGGCTTCAATTTGTTGCCTCCGTTCTAAAAAGGTAGGTAGTGTCGTTTGCTGTGTGATCGATATGGGATGTGATGGTTCATTTTTTTCGACATAGTCTAACCACCCATATCTACCTATAACGACAAGCACTAATAACAATGCTATTCCATAATACCACTTAAAGCGTACTCGCTTGTGACGATTTCTAAAAGTCTTAGTTGATGATCTTTTTCCAATGCTCGTATTTTTCAAGCTTAAAGAAGGTATTGGTGAAGATGAAAACAATTGAGCTCGCCAAGCACTCACATTTTGCGGTCTATCTTCTTGTTGAATGGCTAAAGCCAAATCAATGGCGTGCAAAAAAGATTCAGAATAGTGACCATGACCTATTTCAACGGCTAGTCTTAAAGGATCAGGATTATCTCGCATAATTGCACTAATGCGTTTTGTGGCTACGACCGGCTTAATCCCCCAAATCATATAATAGAGTACGGCACCTAGGGCATAAATATCAGTCCAAGGCCCTTGTTGACGGCCATCTCCTTCATATTGTTCAAATGGCGCATATCCTGGCGTGACAATGCTAGTCACGGAACAACTACGACGACCCACTTCAAAACGGGCAGCCCCAAAATCTAGTAGAACAGGGCTGTTATCTTCTTCGCGCAAGTAAATATTATCAGGCTTAATATCTCGATGTAGGTAGCCAGCATCATGCACCGTTTCTAATGCGTCTAGCAACGGGGGCAAAAGCTGCATTAATTTTTCTTCAGTCGTCGATTGACCTTCTTGAGTTGATTCTGTAAGACTTTGCCCTTGCTCATATTCCATTACAATATAAGCAGTATTATGGGCTGAAAAGAAACGTAATACACGTATAATATTTGGGTGTTTAAACTGCGCTAAAACACGCGCTTCATCAAGAAAACGTTTTAAACCCCAGTTAAAAACGTCAACTTCTTTTTGGGATTTCGCATGCACTGTGTGCTCCTGGTCACGTACTGCCAGTTCATTAGGTAAATATTCTTTAATGGCAACGAGCGCATTCAGTTGCGTGTCTTTAGCAAGATAGGTAATCCCAAAGCCACCGTCACCCAGTACAGATTGAATAATATAATCTTGTATTTGATGACCTATGGGTAGGGCATTATGAGGGTGATTAGTTGTATCAGTCATAGCATTCCCAAATTTCTAGTGAATTTCATATTCAAAAATTTAAAATTATCGCATTTTTTTAGCCACTTGTGTCTTTAAGCAAACCTTCGTTTCGAGTTGTCTCGCTAATTTTAGCCTTTTTCACTTTTTAAAATATACTCTATATAATAGATATATATTTTCAGGTAAATAAATTCACAAGGAGGGCATTCGCGGTGGTTTGCCCCTACAATGAATTATGTGAAATTATTTATCTGAACATCTATATGTCCGAAAATGCTTCACAAAATGATAACTGATAACTGATAATTTAATATGCTACTTAGCCTTAAATTGAGTACAACGGATTATGGAATTCAACGGATTTATCATCCTCAAATGATAATCCATTAATTGAGTGCAGCTAAAAAGGGCATTTCATCCGTTTATAATCCTGTTCAAAAGTTTTATATTAATCAAGCCTAAATAGGAGAAATCTAGGCAAAATCAAGTATTTACCTTAAACAGACTCAATAGTCTGTTATGGATACTGTTCTGGGTATTCATGCTTTCAAGGGCTATTCTGGATTAAACGAAACTTCGTTCAACGAAGTTAATTTATCATTCAACGATTAAAAAGGAGGTATTTATGCTTGAAACATCGATCTGGCCAGTAGAAGAGATGGTACACGAAGATGAATTTACGGATAGGGTAGAACTTTTGAGGGAATTAGACCAATGGGTCAAGGCGATAGGACGAATGGGTTCAACGAGTACGGCTCTCATTGCACCCAGGCGGATTGGGAAGACAGTATTATTAGATCGACTGGTAAATACCGTCTTTTTTAAACCAGAGTATCAAGTCGCCCCGTTTTATTTCAAAATGACGCGGGAAAAAAGAACCTTAAAGGAGTTTATTCTGGAATACGCCACCACGTTTTTTAGTTAGATAGTATCTTGCCTATTGTGAACAAGATGCAGCCTTGTTTAATAGACTTGTCCGGAAATAATTAATTCATATATTTCATATACTTAATATAACATGAAAAATAAAACATTTAAAAATCAATAAGTTATATAGATTGGATTTAATTTGACAATTAATAATTT
>QNES01000177.1 GCA_003645255.1 Gammaproteobacteria bacterium | reverse complement strand
GGACACTTTTTGTTTTATAATACGCCCATGCTTGAAAAAACAGGTAAAAGTTTTTTCGTTTTTCGGCATGACTGCTTATGGATAGGCGGTGTTATTGGTTATGGATTTTTCATATTCTTAATAGTTAAGGAGGAAAACACACAAATCGCATAATTAGTTCTACAAATGTTTTAATATTTTAAAGGGCTAAATATTGAATGAGTTATCAATTAAGTGGCAAGTTAGGTGGGTAGTTTTTTAAAATACAAAGGCATCAAAACAACATAAAAGTCTAAATTTGTGCTGTTGCCAATGTACAAAAAACTGGAAAAACATATCTATACCCTATACTTGCTGAATTTCAACTTATATGGGTATTTATACTATGTATTTGTTAAATACAAGAAAACTATGGTTAAACCTAGTTTTAATCATGTTCTCATGCATTTTTTTTGTATTATTTCCTTTTGGAAAGAATGTATGGGCAGGTTTGCTTTTTTGGGATACTGTATATGCACCCGAAGCTGATTGGGTATCGACTAAAGTTGGTTATTTCATCCCAAAAGACACACAGAAAAGTTATAATGGAATAACTTTGTACAAGCACATAAACAGTAAGCATCTTGTTTTTGTCATCAATTTTGAGAAGGCAAAAATTACTCCTATCTTTAGGATAGGAGGAAAAGATGACGGAGTGCAAAAAGTGAAAATGGCTAAAATAGAGAGCTTTGAGAAACAAGCTCAAAAAGCTGTGCCAGACTTGTTTGCGGTGGTGAATAATAGTTTTTTTGAATTATCTTCTGATTGCACAGAG
Source organism: Gammaproteobacteria bacterium (assembly GCA_003645255.1). Classification (GTDB taxonomy): domain Bacteria; phylum Pseudomonadota; class Gammaproteobacteria; order Beggiatoales; family Beggiatoaceae; genus QNES01. Next base: position 7,181 of record QNES01000177.1, on the reverse strand, counting down.
CAAAAGCTACCCCATTATTATAAAGTTGATGGCGATGTTGTTACTATTGGTTACGAAAAGACTACAAAAAAGGCATTAGTCCTAAATGGCAATAGTGCAAAAGTCATTAAATCAAAACCAGAAGACTATAAGGATAAAAAGACTGTTATCGAAGGCTTGTCCCCATTCGCTGATAAAAATTTTCAATATCTTCCATCGAACATAAGATTGAACAAGATAGGACGGAACTATGCTGGTGTTAGAAATGATGGAAAGGAACTGGTGATACTTGTGGCTGATCATTGTGATCTAGGGGTTGGGATTGGTGGAAGAATTGGTGCATGTGGTTTAATAACTGAAGTAGCAAGGGACATCATGAATGCTTTCGGTGTCTCAAATGACAATAGTATCATGTTTGATGGAAGTGGCAGCGCACAGGCAATCGTGGAAGGAGAAAAACTTTTAAATGGGGACGACAGATGTTTGGCAAATGTACTTGCTATTAGTAGTCGTTCTGATAGTAGTCCTGTGACACATTTAAAGCTCACGTCTCCAACAAGTAATGAAGTTATTCCTCATTCTGTTGTGAAGGATTATAACATTACTTGGGACTACTACGATGAGAAAGAAGGCGAACTTGGTGAAAATGTCAAGTTAGAATTTTGCACATTTAAGCTAACTCTTAAGACTTCTTTTAAGATGTTTGATCCTGCTACATGGAGTAATATTAGTAGTCAGTTGTCGTGTGAAGTGATAGCTTCTGACGTTAAAAAAACCAAAAAACAATATTCATGGCAACTACCTGAAGAAGTCGCTGCTGCTACAAATAACACATTTAGTTTGTATAGTATAGAGATTTCATCAGAAAAAAATCCTGAGATTAAGGATAAAAAAGTCATCACTTTTGCTTCTAGCGAATGTTCGTATGATGACGTTTCTGATGCTAAATATTTGAAAAGCGTTCAAACACTTTGTGAACTTGGGATCATTAAGAAAAGCGACAAGTTTAGACCCAACGATAACCTGACTAGAATTGAGTTTCTAAAAATGGTTCTTAATGCCAAAGCATTCGCAGATAATTTCAGTGATGTTAATGGAATACCACAAGAATGGTTACCATTTTTTCTAGCTGCTTCAAAGATAATTCGCTCTTTCTTTGAAAAAGAAGCGCGTTATAAAGACGACAAGGTTCCCAAACAACCTGATGGAACTAACTTTGAAGATCAATATGTCATTGAGCAATCAGAGCAAAATGGTTCTTGTTTAAAAGATGGTTCTTGTCTAATTGGTTGGTCCTTTCCTTTTGTCAATTATGCAATTAAAACCGGCATCATGAAGGGTACGAAAGGTGGTGAATATAAGCCAACAGAAGAAATCATGCGTAAAGAAGCGATTACCGTCTTGATGAGGACTTTGTGTCACAAACATGATGATGAGAATGGTAAAAAGGAATCCTATCCGATTTGCGATTTGATCTACACTATGGGTTTAAATAATGCAAATTTAGATGATGCAGATTTATATCTTGATATTGAAGGTAAAAATCGTAGTGAGTTTTTTGCCTATATTCGTACCGCTAAATATGCAGGATTTTTAGACGGTTATGTGGAAAACAACTTATTTAAACCTGAACAACCTCTGAAGCGTTGGGAAATGGCTCTTTCGACATGCCGTCTTTTTACTAAGATTGCTCGTCAAAAAGGTTATCCTTTGAATAATATCTGTAACTAAAGGAGAAGTGAAAATGAAACGTGTACACTATCCGAGTCTGTTTTGTCTGACTTCTGCCTTAATGTTAGTTTTAGGCACACACCATGCTGAAGCTTTTGTTTGTAAGGGAGATGATTACTTGTCAGATGAAACCATTTCAGGCACGACATACCCTAGTGTAGAAGTCGCTTCTGAAACTTTGAAAGTTACAGTTGGCGAATCTCTACTGCTTACAGCAAATGCCACAGTAGATACACAAAAAGGAGGGCAACCTTCTTTTTATTGGTGTGCGTTAGAAGGCAATTTGGAGCCAGTCTCCAGCGATTTTAGTAGTGTCAACTTTATTGCTCCTTTTCAACAAGGAGAAGTAAAACTAGCAGTACATTTGAGAGATGGTTTGGGATATGTAGATATTAAAACATTTTTCATCAATGTTGTTGCTAATAATGTTGAATGCCAACTCTACGCCGTACATGATGAAGGACGTAACCACAGCCTATTCTTTACGATAGATGTGTTGGATAACTTTGATGTCAAGTTACTGGGAACGATGTATCACAAGCATGATATTGAATCGCTTGCCATACATCCCAGCAATAACCAACTGTTTGCAGCGGCTGGTAAAGATGGACTTGAACCCGGTTATCTCTATGCCGTCAATGCCAACACGGGGGCGATTTCTCCCATCGGTGACACGGGTTTTAGAGACATTAACGGTCTATCCTTTAAGCCGGATGACGGCACATTATGGGGATGGACAAAAGGTGACGGCTTAATCCAAATTGACATCGCCACCGCTAAGGGCGTTTTGGAATTGCCCTATAAAGGTGCGATTGAAGACATCACTTGGAATAATGCAGGAACGATACTTTATGGTGTCATGGATAACACGTTTTTGGCTTACGATAACCAAACAAAAACGGCAAAAGTCTTAGATTGCACCGTAACAGGGGGTGAAATCGAGGCACTTGAAATGATGCCGGGCGATGCTGACAATAAATTACTGTTCAGTATGCACAATGACAATACCTTGAGTATTCGCTCTATCAATGTAGACTCTTGCGAACAAGCCGAAGTCAACATTTCTACTGCCCTTGAAGGCATTAACCTTAATGATGTTGAGGGAATTGCTTTACCGAAGGAAGCTTGTACTCATTAAAAGTGATTGAGGGAATATCATGGTTTTGGGAATAAGGAAATTCCCGAAACATCAAAAAAGGTTCACCTTTTATTCGCTTATTTCCTAAATTGACTATATAACCATTTTCTCATTATTCCACGCTGGCGCGTCAATGCCATTAAGTTAAGGAATTATATTGGAATCCAAACCTTCAGATTTGGAGTATTCGGCTTAAAATTAAAGAACTTCCAAATCTAAAGGTTTGGACTCCAATGCTTAACTTAATGGCAGTGATCCAACCTACGCTCGCTCATTTGCCTTGTCAAATAACCAATTCAAGGTATCAAAAACCTTTTGCAAATTATCCGTTGCTGATATTTGGTTAGGGTCTTTGGTAAAGACATTATTTTCTAGTTTTGCAAATTCCCAAGCTTTTCCCGTGGTAACAACACCGTAGCATATTTCTAGACCTTGACTGGAAGCGGCAATCATCTCAGCTAAAGCCTGCGCCCACCCCTCCTCAAATTTGTCTTGCTTTGCTTCTATAACGCAGATCGGAGGAACTGACATAAGAGCCTGCTCAGTCATAGAGGCTATTAGATAATCAGGTTCGCCCACCAGACCTTTTTCTTTATCAACGTTGTAGGTGACGTGCGACCAGACATGCAACGCCTTATATTTTTTCTCAACCAGATTTAATATAGGTTTGATAATATCCTCACAAGTAGCCACTTCGTTAATAAAACTCATGGTGCTGTTTAACTTTTCCGTAATGTCTGTCAAGTAGACTTGTGTTATTTTGATATTCAAGGTATCAATAAATGGTTTTTTCTTAATTTTGGTCTCGAATTGGGTAGCGACTTCCGAAACCTTTTTAAAATCACTGTATGACATAATAGTCCTTCTTAAATGTTTTCCTTGGCCATTTAGCAAGCGTAGCACCTCTCAAAAACGCATTGCTAAATAGTCGTTACAAACCTGACAGGTTTTTTTTTGCCTTAACGAACAAATTCAATTTGAAAGTGTTAAAATATAATTTTCTTTGTTTAGCAAGCGTATAGAATAGCCCATCAATATAGTCGTAATAATTGGGGTCAGAGTAATATTAATTTGTGTCGTGAACAATTTATCACCAATTAGATTAGGTATAGATATTAGACATTATACCAATTTAATTTAAGTGCTTGATTTTATTAGCTTTACTAAAATAGGAATTTTAAGTAAATCAATAGGTGATATTAAATCGGTATAATGTCTATTGATTGATAGTTTTTTTGTGTTATTTCTCTAAATTATTAATTTTACTCTGACCCCAATTATTCTTGCTACCTCAATGTAGCCAAACCCACCACAAAATGATTATCGTGTTTATTTCGGTACGATGGGTTTTCTACCAACCCTACGCTTGCTGGGAATAAATGGGATCTGTTCACTATTCTGCTTGAGGTGGTATTTATTGAATACAACCGATCACTGTTTCCCCCCAAGCGATACGTTTTGCTGATTTAAGTTTATCAGGCAAATGATTCAGCTTTTTCACTAGACCTGGCCACAGCAAATTGTAATATAGCTCTGCACGCACTGAATAAAGTCCCTTTAGTGGCATTTCATACACTATATTACGTTTCTCATAAGCTCTCAAACGACTATCTGCAACGACTTGAGTGGCTTTAGGCGGTGTGGCCAAATTTCCTTCATCATCAGCTAAGTGGTAATAAAAATAGGATTTTGGTTCTTCTTTCATTGGATGTTTTTCAAAATTACGCCATACAACGCTACCGTCTTTTGCCAAAGCTGTCACCTTGATGTACATATTCCTAAAAGGTGCAGCCGTTGGGACATTATGTGGCTGGTTATTCTTCAGTGTCACTTCAACGGCAAGCTTATCACCTTTGGATACGCTTGAAATATCCAGACGAATCGACCGTCTCAACATAGCGACAGAATGTCCGCCTTCCATGCTGTGATCCATCACCCCATCATTAACCGGCATATGGCAGGATTGACAGGTTTCATTGCTTTTATCCGCAATAAATTCATCACCCGTCGCACACAAAGGAACCCCAAGAAAGTTGTTGCGGCGCTCATGGCAGCCCATGCAGACATTTGAAGTCTGGAACAGTGTGTTTTTTTCCATTGGAAAATCAAGAGCTTTGCTGTCTTCTGTAGAAAGATACGAGTTACCTTGATTGTCTTTGCCAAGATGAGGATTTAAATCACCTGACTCCTCAATAGCTGCACGCACTTTGTCTCCAGCTTCTCCTTGCTCATGCAAAAAGGCGTTTGCACCTTGCAATATAGTTGATGTTTCGTAGGCACTAATACCTAGCTGCATTTTACTGCTAGGTGATTTGATGCCCTTGAATTTTTTCAATGTGTGACAGGCAACACAGTTTATACCTTCGGAATAGGCTGCTTTGCTATCCAGCTTGGTTTTTCCGTCTTTAGCTGCATTAGGCGCATGACATTGCAAACAAACCGGGTATTTTCCATTTTTCCTTAAACCTTCCTTCAACGGATCACCTATCACCTGTTGATAAAATGCACCATGTATTGGATCTTTCAGTGCGGTGCTATTTGCATGCATTGAGCCTTTCCACTGCCCATATATTTTTTTATGGCATTCTTTGCAGTTGGAGGATTCAACATGGTGGATGGACACTTTTTCTCCATTGAGTTGTGCGGCTCGTATTACGGTATTTGGTGTGATAAATCCTGCTATCACAAGTAGTGCTAGACTATGTGCTAGCGTGATTGTACTTCTTAGCATTCTCATTACATTCTCCTATTGGAGGTTAGTGTCTGATAAAAAATAACTTTTATAAAATATTCAAATATAGTTACAAGTTTAAAAAGTGGCTTTTTCGATCTCAATGCGGTGAAAGCCGCACGGGGCAAAGGTGGAAGGTAGTTGTTGTCCTAATGGGTAATCTTAGGAAATGGCTACCCATCCAACAAGCGTAGCGAACCCCCACCATTTCTAATCGAATTGAAAATGGTGGTGGGTGCAGCTCGCGTAGGGGAACGAGAATTAAGTATCGCAGCGGGCGATAACAAAGGTTAGCACCGAAAATCACATAATACGTGGGGTCTTGTAGGGGCAGACCTGTGTGTCTGCCCTCCTGTGTGTCTGCCCTTAAATTAATGGCAGTGACGCTTGCTAAAAACGAAATGGTTTAGAAAGCCAACCCAGGACATTGCCAAAAATCATCAATTTTAACCATAAGATTTTAAAAGGATTTCTCAACCCTTAATTCGCATTAATTATTTGTTTTCGCAAGATAAATGGGATCGCGTTGCTTTATGATAAGGCGACCAATCTTTTTATGGCGTGATTCCGTCATCGGCTTTATCACAATACCTTCCCTGGTTGTATTATGTAGCCGTGATATACCATGCGAAGCTTCGACAAAGCTCTTACCATCAAGCCAGTCTTTCAAAATAATATTGCTCTCAAGCACTGGTACATGAACATCCAGATTACCAAAATAATTTTTGATAACAGCATGTCGAATAGCCGGCGTGAGCCATTCCTCATTGATTTTAATATCAAACAGCTTAACATCAAAATCCCTTAACTTATAAATATTGGACTGAGTCCCTGGTCCAATAAATTCACCATAAACGGTAATATCTTTACCTGGATAAGACTCCTTCAAGCTTTCTACCAAATTGATAATGCCCTTCTTTTCCGCTACACTCCAAAATTCATGGATATAGCCCTCAATAGGCAAAATAGAATATTTGCGTTGATTGACATAAATTTTATTTTCCGATACGGAGTAAGTGACAGAAAAATTTTGCCCTTCTAGTTTTTCGGTAATTTCCACGCGCTGTGGCATAAGTTCCTCAGCCACCTCAACATATCTATCAGCCCCCTCAATATCGAACACAGAAAGTCCAACTGGCAAACGAATAAGTTGAGCAGTGTGACAAGGAATAGCAGGAGGTTCATATTTTTCAACCCCTAGAAATTCGGTAATCTTTAGGCTTTGGGTATCCTTATCCAAATCCATAACGGGTGTTGATATACCTTCCAATAAATTCAGTTCCGTCACAATGCCCTGAGAAATTTGTCCCCTTAATTTAATTGTTTTGACACGATTTTTATTTTTTCCGCTTAATCTACCCACTAAGCCAATTTTTTCGAGGAGCCATTCAGGCAAAAGAGAATCAATCGGAAAATACAGACATTTCATACCGGTGTTCCAACTATCTTTTTTAGCCACGACAAACTCAAAAGTTAATCCCTTCAATTTTGCCATCTCAATCATATCAGCTCCCTCAATTGGACTAATCGCTTCAATTTCTTCAATGGTGACTCCAAAAAATGCCATTTTTTATACTCCTAATGTTAATGAAAAAGGTAACT
>QNES01000176.1 GCA_003645255.1 Gammaproteobacteria bacterium | reverse complement strand
TATGCCAGTTTTGAGTTTTATTTGCATAAAATGAGTTTTGTTTGGTTAAATGATAGTCTTTAAATGGAGGCAACCTACCTTTACATGCCCCATAATGATTAATTATTTAGTATCCATCCGGAAACTTAAAAATCCCGTAGCTAAAGCTGATGACTCCAAACAATGAGTCTCTGGGATTTCAAAGCTTTAACTTTTATACATAAGGAAAAAAAACGTATATTCAAGCAGCGATTTCCACTTTTGCTTAAATATATTAGAATTGATGTTATTAGAAATTAACTATTAATAATTAATTTTTAAGTGGCTGGAAAAGGGCATGTTTTTCGTTGAATTTTGAATATTTGTAACTACTCAGCCTTTCGTGAGGGACAAAAGCAGGGCTGTTGTTTAACTGACAACTAATTAATAATTAATTTAACTTTCCCTTGTGTTTAAATGGTTATGATAAGGTGGGTTTGGCTACCCACCCTACGTTCCTAAATTGGGAAACGCTATAGATAGACACGCCCGGTAAGCCTGGTTTTAATTTGACTCAAACAGGAAAAAACATGGCATTTAGTAACTTCAAAAACGTTAGTCAAGTAATAGAACAATATCCTCTTCGATACAAGCGAGAAGAATTTTTGCCTGACGTACCAGCAAAAATACCAGAATGGTTTATGGAAAATATCAAGTTTTCATTAAACCGACAAGCTGAAAATGAAAATTATTTTTTCTTTCGAGAAAGTCTTATTTTTCCATTCCTACAACAGACTTGGAAACATCATAACCTGCTAAAACTTTGGTCTCATCAATCACTGGTTTACGACGAACAATTATGTGGTGAACCAGACTATTTTATTTCCGTTTGGCGTGATGAAGTGATTAACAAATTTGTCAATACACCCCTTCTAGCGGTTGTCGAGGCGAAAAAACAGGATTTTGAAGGTGGCTGGGGACAATGTCTTGCAGCAATGCTTGCTTGCCAAAAAAACAACCAAAATGAAAATTTGACCGTATATGGTATTGTTTCAACTGGAATGATTTGGGAATTTGGTAAACTACTACGAGATACATTCACCAAACACCCACTTTCCTACTCAATTTCCGAGCCACAAAAAGTATTGGGTAACTTGGACTATATAGGGTGGTATTAACGATTCGGGACGATGAAGCAAGCGTAGGGTGCTTACCTTAGCACCATCTCTGCTATTTTTCAATGAGGGTGTCACGCTGTACGCTCGCTCTTTATACGAGCGAAGATAGGACGCATGATTAGATTTTTATAACTTTCACCGAGTTGACTGCATTTGCGATGACTCATAAAGGAGGGATTTATGAAGTGGTGTCAAATTCAAACTGATTATCCTGATCAATTTGTTTTACTTAAAAACTACCGCACTGAACCTGTAGATGAGAATCATTTTCGCGTCACAGAAGGTGATGTGGTAGCGACTCACACTGATTTTCGTGAAATACAAAATCAGTATCAACAATATCGTCTCAAAGGCGTAGATGTGATTTTTTGTTTACCTGGGATGGAAGATTTTATTGTGGAAACCGCACCAATGATGGGACTTTTAAATGCAATTTATCGAACATGATGGTCTTATTTTTATTCCAATTACATTAGGATATAATTCCAAGAGTTATCAAGTCACCGATTGTATATTGGACACGGGATCGGCAGGAACTATTATTGATGTTGATCTGATTGGATTTAATCCCAAAATACCAGGTATTTTGAAACGACTTCATGGTATTGGAGGACATCAGGATGTGGTGGCTCAACAGGTAGACTTCATTAAAATAGAGAATTGCCGATTGGAAAATATTTTAGTGGAATTTGGCGATCTTAAAAATTCATATGGCATAAAGGGAATTTTAGGCACTAATTTATTACGATTTATGAACTTTTATTTAAACTTTAATCAACGAGAAATTGAGTTTTTTTTCAATGAATGAAGCGAGAATCGGTCGGTATTTTTGGTGGGTAGAGCGATAGCGAAACCCACCATTTTTCAACGGTACGGTGGGTTGCAGTGAAACTTCTACCCACCCTACTTGCTGACCCCTTTTTCTCCTTCGTTCATTGCTTCAAGTCTTGTTGTGGCATATTTATCTGCCGTGGTGGAACTTTAATAATTGACGTGTTTTCAAAATGGCATTCACCACGAAAATATGCCCATGCCTCACACTTTTTGCCAGTGCCTTCATCCACACACAACTCTACACCAGTCGCTATGTCTTTAGAAGAGACAGGCGTTTTTAATGTATACCCGTCTTCTATGCACTTCTCGGATGAAGGATTTGCAATCTTTTGTGAAGGCGTATCTGGTGGTGGAGTCATTGAGCCGTCTGCATCTAATTGACATTCACCTCGAAAATACGCCCATTGTTCACATTTTTTACCCTTTTCCTTATTGACACACAGCATACCGGTGGCTACACCATTTGGTGAGTATAGGAGCGCTTGTGTATAACCTGCTTCCACACATTTTTGTGTTGCTGGATTAACCACTTCTGCCACCATGGGGGACGTATTAGGCGCAACAGCTACAGGGTTACTGTCACAACCTTGATTAAATAGTAGCCACAACACAAATAGCAATGTTGCTACAAAACGATTATTTATTACCTTGCTGTACACGACCTTCACCTTTTGGCATGGGAATACTATTAGATGGGAAAATAACCTGATTGCCAGAACGCAACTGTTTAGCGTAAACTTTTTCTCCCTCTTTTTCTTCATGATTTTCTAACAAGGAGAAGCTACGTTTACCATCTGCTATATTCATTATGAATACTTTATGCAAAGACACTTTTTTAGGTGATGGCAATGGCTTACCGTTGTAAGCTGATTTCACTTCAGATGAGTTACTAAGGGAATGACTGCCCACAACCACTAAATCGCCACCTAATGAATAATTGTTGGACTCATCAGATTCCTGTTCCCGATCAGCATCATCTAGCCACAAAGCCATGTAGTAACTACCATTGGGAATGGTATTACCAAAAGCATCCTGATACAAATTAAAAAATGCCTGACTCGTTTCATCCCTATATATAAAGCTGTCAGGCTCCATGATAAAATCACCCTTTTCATAAAACAAGTATCGTTCATCGCCATTACCAATGTTTTCATCCGAACTCAGGACTAAATTAATATCCCAATCCGTGACCGTCGTGGGACTCATGCCTTCATTGCCGATTTCATATTCCAAAAGGCCATCACCAGCACCATCCCATTCTGCATACCAGTGCTTTACCACTAAATCAGGCAAAGTATCTTCTATAGCGACCGTGCTTTCTCCTAATGAGAAGTTATCGTCCTCATTGGATTCTGCTACTACATTTAAGTCATCCAGCCACACAGCCATATAATAAACACCTGGATCCAGATTTTCAGGAAAATTAAAGAGGATTGGATTATTTTCATCACGATATGCCCCTCCTCCAACGCCGATTTCAAATTGAATGGTTTCATAAACAACATAAGTATCGTTGCTAGATATCGTACTATCTCTGGAAAGCATAAGATTGACATCAACACCAGCCGATGCGACTGCCGTTCCAGTATTGATTACATCATATTGCAATTGCCCTTCACCCCCTGGTTGAGGATCATAGCTTAGAGACCAAGTTTCTACTTGTAAGTTGGGTAAATCTCCCACTGGAGGTGGGGGTGGCGGTGGTATGATAGAGCCAGTATTGTCAGCATCTTCAAGATAAAAAGAGTATGCCAACACGGAGCTTGAACCACTTGGTGACAGCTGTCTTGCAAATTGATAAGGAAGCCAAAAATAGCCATCATCACCCCATGAACGTCCCCATGAATTAATGATTTTAAATGCGCCACCATATTTTTCATCATCATAGCCAACTATTGTTACAGCATGTCCACATCCTCCACTGTCACAGGGGGCATTTGCAATCTGATAAACTGAATTTGTACCGCTTAAATCATACAAGGATTTGTACACAAAAATACCTGCCACTACGGGTAAACGATTAGCCAATGCCGCTTTAATAGCTTGTGTACCATTAGCCCTCTTCATTTCCGCCGCTTTAAAACTAGCCGCTTCTTGAGAGGCTAAAAAACTAGGTTGAGTTCGATAATCATCCTGGTTGTATGGCATGGTTGCCCATGTTGCAGCACCTTGCTCAACTATTAATTGTAAAGCCTCGTCTATCCTCGAACCCCTATTTTCTCCTCCATTAATTTGGTTGTAAATAAATGCAGGGCTAAATACATGGTTTGGATCGACGTGACCATCCGATGTGGTTAATGACCATCCGATTTCCATCCGTTCTTGGTAGCTTTTAAGGGCATACGCTGTCGCCCAGGCAGTACAACTTCCTTGTTGACCCTGATTTCCAGCGGGTGGAAAATTATCGCTTAAATCAATGCGACGAGGTAAAGTCGGTGCTTGACCCGGTGCGCCTAACAATCCACTACTCAAATTACCTACTTCAAAACTGGCGTAGGTACGGGGATCAATAGGCAATAAGCCTAATCCAAATTCGTCAACTGTCTCGACGATGGATAAAACAACTTCAGCAGAGTCACTAAACAAAAAACCATCAGTGACGCGATACCGTAACACAATGCTATCACCCACGTTAGCTGTTAATCTCACAATCAGTTTGCCCGTGAAAGAATCAATAGACGCTGAAAAATAACCTAGGCCACTATCTGGAGAAACCAATTCATATTGCAGGGTATCTCCATCAACATCACTGCCGATTAAGTTGATTTCTTGAGTAGAAACTGTGGATTCCACTTGTAAAGAAATCGGACTGGCTACCGGACGTGTGTTACCTGTGTTAGGGTCGTTGGGATTTGAGTTATCCGATTCACCACCTGATTCACCTCCACCACATGAGGCTATCGTTGTCACCAAGCCAACGAAGATTATCAAAATTATCGTACGAATACGAAGAAACTTCATTTTTATTGACCTCCTATTACTCAATCAAGTTTTTGATGTTATTTGGCATTGTGAAGTCCTATTTTTGAATGTTGTATAATTTCAAGATACCAAAAATTAGTAGGCATTATCATTCAGCCTACTTTAACTCCAGCGACCGGTTAAAAATAAATCCAAATAAATTTGGACACCTGTACTAAATATTATATATGACCTATTTAAAAAAGGTCAACCCCATAAAAATTTTTCAACTCACCATTTAAAAAAGGTCAACCCATAAAAATTTTTCAACTCACCGTAAAAGAAAGGATGTGCCACGAACTTTTGAAAAAATTGGATTTCTTTAACTGGTTAAAAATGTTAAAATATTTTTGCATACCTATATATATGTACTATTTAAAAAAGGTCAACCCCCCCCATTTTTCAACTCATCGTAATGGAGTACCATGAATAATGGGGCGAATAATTTTTTCAAAAAATTTTTGGCAAAAAACTCACTACATTATATTTGTAGGGGCGAACCTACGTGTTCGCCCTGTGAACAGCAGAAACCCCGTTTTTTCAAAAAACTAGGTTTTTCAAAATTTATTAGCAAGCGTAGGATGAGTAGAGCGATACGCAGTCAGCTTCGCGGCACCCACCATTAACTCTTATATCAGATAAGGTGGGGGCAGCATAGCTCTACCTACGCTTGCTTGTTGTTTAAGTTCCTGGTATAATAAAATTAATGTTTAAGTGATGATTAACTTTTAAGAAGCCCTATCATGTCAATTCTAGTTACGATGCTCATCTTCAAAAATGGGATAGCCAAACAATGAAAGAACAAATGAAAGAACAAATAACACAAAAATTAGAGGTTGTTTTTGTTAAGAATGACCAGTCGGGGAAAGAGCCGGTCCGTGAATGGTTAAAAAGTTTGCCTAAACAAGAAAAAAAATGATCGGTGAAAATATTATGACGGTTCAATATGGATGGCCTCTAGGTATGCCTCTGGTACGAAATTTAGGAAATGGGTTGTGGGAGGTAAGAATAAGTTTAGAAAATCGCATTGCAAGAGTTATTTTCTTTACTCATAATCATAAGATGATTTTAGTGCATGGCTTTCGTAGGGGTAATCAATCCCTTGTGGTTACCCTGAGTAGTTAGATTCAAGATAACTGGCTGAGGAATCAAACGATGAATAATTCACAAGAGGCAAAAGAAACCTATAGTATGGGTTCTCGCTTTGAGGCTTTTCTTGAAGAGGAAGGTATTTTAGCTCAAGTCGAGGAAGTGGCTATAAAGAGGAACGAAATCCATCATTTTGTTAAGTATCGGGCCGACACACAGGTCTGCCCCTACGAAATTCCTTATATTTCATCGCTGTAGGGGCGAACATAAGTGTTCGCCCTGGCTTAACTTAATGGCAGTGATCCTACGCTCGCTAATCCGTTGTACTAATTCTAATAATGCCCTTTAAACGATGAAATTTCAATGACATTTTCCTTTTCATAAATGGTATAAATCATCCTGTCTTTATGATTAACCCGCCGGCTGTACACTTCTTTATCAAAATATTTGAGCCGTTCTGGTTTTCCAATTCCTGATCGAGGCTCGATAGCTGTGGCTCTGACAAGATCAAAACATTTGAGATAATCTTTTTTGGACTTCTTTCTAAACCAATCCAAATCTTCTTCGGCATTGGGCAAGATATTAATTTTATAAGTCATTAAACACCTCATCAATTGTCTTGCCGGGGGGGGTAATACCTTGATCTCGTTGCCAATGTCCTTCTAGCAGGGCAGAGAGTGATTTCTTATCACGGAGTAAACGTAAAGTTTCTTGGATTTCCTCCCAATAAGTTTTGTCTATCATAATAACCGCACCCTGATCAGAAACGATTAGTGTTTCATCACTATTTTTGATTGTTTCCGATATGATATGTGGCAGGTTAGTCGATGCTTCTTGTAAACTTAATGCGTTCATTAAAAACCTTTTTTTAGTTGAATAGAGTTAATGGTCTGAATCAGTGAGGTAGGGTGGGTAGAAACTTCGTTACAACCCACCATTTTCCAACATAATGGTATGGTGGGTAGAGTTTCACTGCACCCACCGCAACCATTTAATATTATTTGAGAAATCGTAGGTTGTAGCAAAACGGAATGCCCACCTTACGCTTGCTAAAAACGAGGGACAAAATTATGAAAGAAAAACATAAGTTACCATTCGGTCAAATTGAATATCGACATTTAGAAGAACTGGTTGATATAATAGAAATCATTGACTATAGCGTTTTTGATGACTGGTTTAATTTCAACTATACTCAGAAGAAGAAAATTTTTTGCAGGAACTCTTAGATGACAATATCCGTTTTTTAGATAGCTACTCAGAAGAAGAGTTAAAAGCTCAATTTATCATTCCCTCACCCCAAAAAAAAACTGCCCTAAATATAAATTAATCATCATTCCCATAAAATTCAAATGAAATATATTAAAGTCGGTGCCGCCGTTCTTAATCAAACCCCCTTAGATTGGGAAGGCAACAAAAAAAATATTTTAGCCGCTATCGAAGCAGCTCGTGTTGATAAGGTGAGCATTTTGTGCTTACCTGAATTGTGTATCAGTGGCTACGGTTGTGAAGATGCTTTTTTGGCACCCGGCACCTTAGCGCAATCACGTCGGGTATTGCATGAAATTGCTGAGCAAACTAAAGATATTATTGTAGCAGTCGGTTTGCCCTTGTCATATCAAAACCGTGTTTATAATACCGTATGCCTCCTGGTGAATGGTCAAATAGGTGGATTTGTGGCTAAACGGTTTTTGCCCAGTGATGGGATTCATTATGAGCCGCGCTGGTTTCATTGCTGGTCCCAGGATGTCTATGCTGAAGTCGAAATGGATGGGCAACGTTATCCGATAGGGGATATTTATTTTAATTGTGGCGGGGTGCGGCTTGGTTTTGAAATTTGTGAAGAAGCCTGGGTAGCTAATCGCCCTGGGATAAAATTAGCTGAAAAAGGGGTAGATATTATTCTTAATCCCAGTGCGAGCCATTTTGCATTTAATAAACATAAAGTCCGTGAACGTTTTGTATTAGAAGGCTCACGCGCCTTTAGTGTGAGCTATATTTATA
>QNES01000175.1 GCA_003645255.1 Gammaproteobacteria bacterium | reverse complement strand
CTAAAAATTCTTTAACAAAGAAAGCAAACAAAAACCCAGTTAAAGTTCCTTCATAACAAAAAGCGGCCAATAAGCCTCCAATTCCCAATGCGCCAAGTGTGCTAATTCTCGTACCACGAGTCAGATTTCTAACGCTACCTGTTTCATCAAGAAAAATGAGAGCTTTGGCTTCAAGAGATTCCAGGTTATTTTCATAAACGCGTCTCGCCTCTTGATTCTCAGGCGTATTTTTACACTGGAAAGCATTTTGGTGCTGGAAAAAGCGGTCGCATTGAGAAAGTCAAGGGCCTCTGTCATACTGGGTTGAGTGGCTTGAGTTTCGCCCTGCCTCAAAAATGTACGCAAGGTTTCCACCGTTGCCATGACCGGCGTTGCCAGGTCATCTTTGGTACTATAATGCCCTTCTTCTTGGGCTTGGTGGTTGGCAAGCCAGTCAATTCCAAGGGTGGCATAAGTCGGGGGAGGTATACATAAAGCTAATAGAACGATGAGTCGCGTTATGCTACCCAATATAGCTTGTTGAGTTTTTTCACGCATGTTTTCATTCTCCAAGTTGGTTGATTGAGATTTTTTCCGGTTTATTGAATGGTGGGCTACCTGGCTACCACCGGCTTTTAGGAAATAATTGGCAGCATGAGCTAGAAAAATAGCAGCGATTTCTAAATGAGGCATATTTGCCTTATTAACCGGTACCAATACATAAATTTGCGCTAATTCTTGGAGTTCATGTTGATAAGTCGCATTAGTGACATCGGCATAAGTCAACCAAGGTGGATTACCAATGACAAAATCAAATTGCTGTTTAAGAAAAATCGGCTTATAGCTATTTTGTAAAATAAATTTCCAAATATCCCGTAATTGCTGTTCTGGGAGATAGGCTTTATTTTCAGAAATAACCGTATAAGCAAGTATTTTTGAAAATACACTGAGATAAGTATGAACAAAAAACATTTCTTCCCGCGAGCCATCAAATTGCCCATAAGCGATATGCAGAAATTTTTTCCATTGCTGATAAGCCGTATGTAACTTGGATTGATTATCAAGGGCGGGCAAATGTGCTTGCATTACCAGCATTGCATTTAAAAAAACCGCAGAACATTCCCCAAAATCACGCTGAATATTATCCAGCGTTGGCTGCTGCGGTTGAGTTTTAAACAAATAACGATCAATAAAAAACGGAAACTCTGCAAAATTATTTTCTATCAGCGTAAAAGTATCAGTTTCCTTAAAACCGAAAAAGGATTCACAAAGACCATCTGATAGGAAATGAATGGACACAGACAGATTTTTACCAATTTTACCATGACGATATCGCACAACCAAAAAATTTAGTGCGTTGCTTGGTCCGATAACCATGATAAATCATTGCATTCTCGGGCTGGCCAAACGATAGATTCTATATCATCATATTTTAGACCTTTATAAACACGTTTGTGGACTACTTCACATTTGCCTTCAGCCGGATCGTAGGCAAGAATGCTGGTTTCTCGATTATTTTTACCTTTGCGATCCACACCAACAAGTAAGAAACCATTAGGCTGCATATCCAGGCCTTCAATTCGACCATTAACCATATTTTTACAAGCCACATCAATTGTTTGTGTTTCTACATCGTAAACCCATAATGTGCTATCACCGGAAGCATAGAGTTTGGTTCCCTCGTAATTCCAAGTCAGTCCGCCCATATCATGCTGACGATAATCAAATTGCTTGACTGGCGTGCCGATACCCGTTTCAGGATCAATGGTTATAATACCAGTCCATTGATTTTTTGGCGTTTCATTTCTTGCCCAGCCCCATAACTGATGATCATGGGGATTAAAGGCTAAACCCGACACTTTTTCAAAACCCGTTGCGCCGATCCAGGTTAACTCACCTGTTTCTCGGTGAATGGTATAAACATGCCCTTTGCCCTGATTTTCTTTGTCTGGTACTTTGGCATGATCGCCCGCTGATCCATATAAAAGATTTTTGTTAGAAGGGTGTAATGCTAATCCTTCGATATCGCGACCTTTATACATGGGACCTAGTGGTTTCATATCACCTTCTAAACCGGCACTCAAATCAATAGTGAGGAATTGTGAATTATTTAACCCACCATCGTGAACGGCATAGAGAATACAAGAATCGGGCGCACGTTCCACAAACAAGTGGATAGGTGCTAAATTATATAGCAGTGTGCCATCTGCTACCTTATAGCCCACGTAAAATTGATATTCACCGGCAACATCTTCCAAAGATAAGAGATGTCCATTTGACATAAAGGTCATTTCTGGCGCAATGTCAGTCAAATCACCTTTATAGACTGAAATAGATAGCGATTCGCCTAACAGCTGTTCTGTTTTAGTTGGTACCAGGTGACTGATTTTTTCGTCCAAAAATTGCCATTTATTCTTACCATCACGCATGTAATCAGCTTCTCTCGTGTTATCTTTATAAAGGGCAACCATCAGCAACTCAGCCATTTGTCCGACATGTTCAAAATGAACCGTTATTGTCATCGCTAATTTGAGTAATTCAACCTGAGAGTAAGTCAACATAGCCTGATTTTGATACTTCTTATCATCAGAAGTGAGAATACGACTGATAAAATCAGCATTCGGATCGACTTGAATATCACCATTTGGATTGATTCTAACGGCTGTTGCAACAACTTCAGGTGCTTCATTGTTTACCGGTTCATTCAGATAAGTCACGCCTGGTCCAAGCGTCACGTTTTTCGCCACTCTGACATTATCGCCAATGATAACATTCTCAAGATAACTCCCAGCTGGAATGGTTAAACTTTCTAATAAGGCAGGACCATCAACGTCACCTATTATTTCACCCGTCAGGTTACCACCGCTGATATGGGTATTTTTCATCAACTGCACATCTTTGAAAGTACCGCCCATCGTATTGAGAATGCGACCACCTATTTGACCTCCCGTCAACATCATGTCCCGAAATTCAAAATCGACTATCGTGCCTTCATTTATCACATCTTGACCAATAATGACATTGGAAATGAAGCTATTAGGTGCAATAGTGAGTTTATCTAAGCGAGCAGGGTAGTCTGGATCGCCTGTTATTTTACCTTGTAGTTTCCCACCACTCAGTTGAGCGTTTTCTGCTAAATCTACATCTTGGATAATAGCTTTATTGCCACTTTCGATGGTGCCGGCTAAGGTGCCACCGGTCAATTGCCCCTTTAACTTCACATCTGCAATCGTCCCTTGATTGTTAATCTGCTTGCTGAGAATACCACCACTTAAATAGCCATCTTTTTGTAAAGTGGCATCAGAAATACTACCTTGATTTTGAATAGTGCCGGTTAATACCACGTCAGAGAGTTTGCCATTTGGTCCAATGGTTATGTCTTCCAATATTTCACCGTCTGCTCGCAGCACCCGATTTATGTATTGTCCTGGAATCAGTGCCAGTTGATTGATAAATTGTACACCCGGACCATAAGTCACATCGTCCCCTAATTTGACATTGTTACCAATGATAATATTTTCTAGGTAACTACCGTTTGTGACTTTTAAATTTTCTAATCGGGCAGGAGCCGAGGCATCACCAATGAGATAACCGCCTACGAGACCACCGCTAATTTTAGTATTGGGTGCCAAAGACACATCTTTGATAATGCCCTTGACCTGGCTATTATTGGTTATCATTCCTGATAATAAACCCCCTTCTAAAACAGCACCTCGAAAGTCAAAGCCTGCCAAGATACCTTGATTAACTATATAGCCGGTCAAGACACCCCATTTTAAACTACTGCCTTCAGTTAAGAGGGCATTACTCACCCAGCCTAAATTGGTGGTTGTGCCTTCTAGCACCACGTTAGAGATACTCGCTTCACTACCAATAGTCACATAGCGAGCGGTTCTTCCCTCTAAATCGCAGAATTCATTGATGAAGTCAACCAATGAACAAGGTGGTGGCTTTTCATCCGTGTTGACAGAGTTTTCAGGTTCCTTATTTTCAGGTTCCTCATTCTCAGATTCATTAATCACCGTGTCAAACTGCGCTTCGCAATGGATGGATTCAGCTATTATAATAGTAGTGTCTAAACCGTTACAAGCACCACCCCAACCGATAAAAGTTGAACCAACCTCAGCCTGAGCCATGAGTTTAACTTCAGTATCGTTAAGATAGTCTGCCAGGCAAGAGCTACCGCAATAAATACCAGGCGGTTCACTACTGACTGTGCCATTCCCAGTACCCGTTTTGCTTATTGTCAAAGTATAGTTGAGTGCTGTAGTAGGCGGTATGACTGGCGTGGTAGAAATCTCATTCACAGTACCTTTAATGGGAAAATTAAACACTGTGTTATCACTTTGGAAGGATAGAAAACCTTCATAAGTGCCAACGGCATCCATTTGAACTTGAAAGGTGAACGCTTTTCCAGCGGCAATACTGTCTGGAAGACTTTCAACAAAGCTAAAACCAGCCGGCAAGGTGAAATCACTTAGCGGTAACGCTGTATTACCAGTATTGGTTATCGTGAAAGTTTGCGTGGTAGCCGTGCCGATGGATTGCGTACCAAAGTCAATTTTACCGGCTATTAGCTCTTGTTGAAAAAGAATCTCTAAGTCATCTGGTGTAGCAGGTTTTAGTACAAATTGCGGTTTGCACGTCAAATTGCTCATCATCGTCATTTGTCCACTTTCAACACACGGTCCATCCCAACCGTCAAATTCCCAACCGTCATCAGGCGTTATAGTCAATTTTACCTGAGTACCGCTCTCAAACGTGTGCTTACATTTGTTTTCACCACTACCGCAAAAAATACCGGATGGTATGCTGCTGATAGTACCTTGTTTTACTGCTATTATGGTCAGTGTGAATATTATCTTGGACGGTGAGGATTGTGTCTGTGGTGGCGGTGCAGGTGGTGATGTACCAGTGCATTTTAATTGATAAGTGGGTGCCAGGTTATTGGGATCGTCACTGACTAAATTTAAAGTTGCAGTACGTGTTCCTACTTCTGAAGGTTGACACTGCACCACCACGTTTTGGGAACTGCCATCATCAGAAATGGTAAATGGAAAGTTAGGACTTAGGAGACTAAAATCGTCCGCATGTACACCCGTAATAGCCGTGTTTGCCAGGGCGACTGTTAAAGTAGCATTACCGATTTCTTGAATTTGAATCGTTTTAGTCATGCTATCACCAACTAGACTACTACCCAAGTCAAGCAGATTATTTGGTGCAGGCGTGGAACTATAACCAGGGATTAAGGGTGGCGTGCCGGTGCATTCCAAAGTGTATGTTGGTTTTGGATTTAATGGATCGCTACTGGTTAATTGTAAAGTAGCTGTGCGTAGTCCTTCCGCCGATGGTTTACATGTCACGGTCACAGTGACATCAGGTCCTTTATTAGAAATGTAGAAGGGGAAAATAGAACCGTCGACACTAAAGTCGTCTTTATGCGTGCCAATAATTGCCGTGGTATCTAAACCAACATCCAAAACGGCGGTTCCGATTTCTTGAATATCAAAGGTTTTCGTCACAGTTTCCCCTACATGTTCACTACCAAAGTTTATAGTTCCCTCTGGCAATGTTGGAGTAGAAGTATAACCGGGACCAACAGCTTCTTTGCCAGTGCAGCTTAAATCGTAAGTTAGAGTAGGATTGTTGGGGTCATTACTGATCAAATGTAATTGGGCAGTGCGTTCCACTAATCCAGAGGGGGTACATTGGATTTTAATCTTTTTAGTATCACCGCTATCATTTACAATGGTCAATGGAAAAGACGATAAACTTGGACTTTTGATACTAAAATCATCGGCATGAGTGCCTGTGATAGGATCGGTTGCTAAATTAACAATCAAATTGGCACCACCGTTTTCTTCAATTGTAATTGACTTAGTCTTCGGTTCGCCCACAGGCGTTTCACCTATAGTCAGCGTATCTACAGGCGTAGAACTGTATCCTGCTACCAAACCGGTACATTCCAACAGATAAGTTGGGTTTGGATCGTCCAAGGCATTCGTCGTTAACTTTAAGGTTGCGGTGCGTATGCCGGCTGCTAAAGGGGTACATTCTACCGTCACGGTTTCGTCAGCACCACCATTATTAATCGTGATGGGAAAAGCAGTGGTGATCTTGAAGTCATTGGTATTACCATTAATAATTTCCCAGGCTGTCACTTCCAAAGTTTTATTACCCAATTCTTGAATGATAAAGTTTTTGCTAACTGCCGTGTCCACAACGCTGCTACCCAGATTTATCGTTTCGCCTGGTGCTGGTATTGAATCATAAAGCGGTTCTGTGGCATTAGTACCGGTGCAGGTAACTGTATAAGTCGTCGGACTTGGCAAAATAGGATCGTCGTGAACTAATTTTAACGTTGCCGTATAGGATGTTGGAGATGCGGGCAATGGATTCGGAAGCGTACAACTGATTCCTAGGTTTTCAACGCTACCACCTGCCGTAAGCGTAAAAGATAGAGACGTGGTGATACTAAAAACCGTTGTATCCCCTGACAAACTGGCAGCGATTTCCAAGTTCTTATTACCACTATTTTTAATTTCAATGCTTTCCTCAATTGAAGCACCTGGTAAACCAGTCCCAAAATCGGTTGTGCTATTTGGGGGAGGCTTAGATTTATAGATAGGTGCATTTCCCGTGCATTGGAGTGGATAAGAAACTGTCTGATTATCAGGATCATTTGTGGTTAATTCCAAGGTGGCTTCACGTTTTCCGCCGGCTGAAGGCGTACAATTTAATTCAATACTAGTACTACCAGCACTTGATGAAAGGGGACTGGTGGCTTTTGTCACGATATTAAAATCACTTGCATTTTTGCCGGTAATGGTTGCTGATAAAGTCAACTCAACATCATTACTGGTGTTATTTATGCTAAGAAATTGGTTAGTAGATGTAGCTGTGTTTACATCACTGTCACCAAAATCTATTGTCGTACCCCCAGCTTTGGCATTGTAGCTTGCTGCTAAACCAGTGCATTCAAGTGGGTACTCAATGGTAGATAGCGATTGGATATTAGTGGTTAATGTCAATGTCGCTTCGCGCAATCCGGCACTAGAAGGATTACACTCGATTTTAAATTCGTAACTGGTGTTTTGAACTATGGTAAACGGAAAAGCAGTTGCCTCTGGATCAGTGAGGCTAAAATCATCGGCATGTTCACCGGTTATGTTAGCGGAAGAAATTACCAATTTGTCCTGATTCCCTTCCTCCAATACAATGGAATAAGAAGAAGGAGTCCCTCCCCAAACCTGGTTGCCAAAATCTAGTGTGGTATTGGCGGCAGGATTTAAGCTCAATGCGGCATTGGAAACACGCTCATATTCCACGCACCACTTTTTTAACGTGCCATCAGTGGTGTTAAAATCATGATTGTCAACGACTGTTAATTTCCAATCGCCATTAATATCATGGCTATCAAAACCGCTCAACGAATCGTTGGGTTGGTACGACAGGCTATTATCATAAGCGGGGTCATAAGAAGTACACTCGTCTTCGACCTTGCCCCCTGTGCCTTCATCATCAATGGTTAAAAAAGGAAATGATAAAGGCTCTTTGAAGTTTTTACCCAAACAACCTTTTGATGAATTGGGAATTCCCGGCTGATCAATCAGTGTCACACTGGTACTATCATGTTCAAGTGTAAAGGTAAGTTCACCAATATGACTATGAACGACATCAATAATAACGTTGATATCGGTGATATCGCCACTGTCAGAAATAGACAAAGTATCCGTTATCCCAGTACTATTATTGTTTGGGATGGTGGAAGATGGAGAACTACAAAGAGTCTCTGCCCTTATGATGGGTGATATTGAGAGAGATAATGCGTTTATTAAAAGAACAATAAACACATTCAAATTGTTTTTGGAGAACATGTTGGTCAAACCTCTTTTTTGTTCCTATAGAGGTATGCAGATGAAAAAGTACTGTTTTTATAAATTAAATTCTTTATTTTCAATAATTTAATTTGTAATTTTAGTATCAATTCATTCGCAGGTATCTATAGCAGCGTTGTAGTATAAATTTGTATTTATCTTTAATATAGTTACTTATTGAATGGTATTTAATAGTATTCAATCAGCTTTGAAAGCGGCACCATATTGTCCGCTGAGAAATCGTTCTAAAATATTTTGTGCGCCAACAAGGTCAGCGTGTTCTTCAT
>QNES01000174.1 GCA_003645255.1 Gammaproteobacteria bacterium | reverse complement strand
TCCTGGGGAACCTTTTTCATCAATACCTAAGAATTGTAGATTGCTTGAACGACAAAGTTCTTTAGTATTTTCTTCTATTTAATACCATTAAATACGATTAAATCAGTGAATGTATATAATACCCAGGAATAGTCATAAATCTAAGTCATAATTTGGCATGATTTTTGTTATCCATTAGATATAGCGGTTCCCGTTTGCATAAAGTACAATTTTAGAGGTCATGTTGAAAGCAGTTTTGTGCATCTAAAGGAGTAATTGTTTCTAAAGCATCTGCTAGAGCTTGATAAAGTTCTTCAGTTCGTAGGGTGGGCAAGTGTTTTTTTGCCCACCATCGTAGGCATGATATATGATAAATATTGTGGTATTTTAACATGTTGGTGGGCAACAAAAATACGTTGCCCACCCTACCCGGCTACCCGGCTTTTTGGACACGGGTTTCATTCCAACCCGGTGGAAATTGGTTTTCATAAAATACTATTGATATGCAAAAAATACCATTTTTTCAAAAAAGGGTATTTCTGATGGCGTTTATTTTTAGTCGCGTTTTAAAACTAAACATTATGCAATAAAAACACAGTAGCTAATCCTAAAAATGCGGAAAAACCGATGATGTCAGTGACGGTTGTGAGTACAACACCGCCTGCTAATGCGGGATCAATGGATAAGCGGCGGAGTAGCAGGGGAATCAATACACCGGCTAGAGCGGCACAAAATAAATTAATTATCAGGGCACTGCCAAGAATTAATCCGAGTTTCAGACTACCAAACCAAAGTATTGCAATCAGGGCAACTACGAGTGCCCACATCATACCATTTAATAGGCTGACAGCGAGTTCTTTTCTCAGTAAAAAGGGGGTATTGGTGTCTGTAATTTGCCCAACAGCCATGCCACGAATGACAATTGTTAGGGTTTGAGTGCCGGCAATACCGCCCATGCTGGCAACAATGGGCATCAGTACTGCCAAAGCAACCACTTTATCTAAGGTCGTTTCAAATAAACCTATCACATAAGCGGCTAAAAATGCCGTTATCAAATTGATGCCTAACCATAGGGCGCGATCACGAGTCGTCGTGAGTATCGGTGCAAACATGTCATCTTCTTTATCTAAACCTGCCTGGCTCATCAGATTATGATCGGCTTCGGCGCGAATCACGTCAACCACATCATCAATGGTAATACGACCGACTAAAATACCTTGTTCATCAGTCACTGGGGCTGATAACAAATCTCGTTGTTCAAATAAGAGGGCGACTTCATGAGCTGACAGATGGGCAGGAATCGCTTCCATCTCGGTCTTCATGACTTTTTCAACTGTTAATTTAAGCGCGTGAGTCAATAAGTCTGTTATTAACAACACGCCTTGATAATAATTATCCTTATCTATCACCATCAATATATCTGTTTTTTCAGGCAACTTATCTAAGCGGCGTAAATAGTGCAATACCTGTTTTAAAGTCATTTCAGTACGTACTATTAAGACATCAACATTCATCAAGCCGCCTGCGGTATTTTCGGGATAAAACAAGACTTGTCTTAAACGCCGATATTCCTGTACGTCTATAGCTTGCAGCACTTTTTCAACTGACTCATCCGGTAAATCTTGTAATACATCTACCGCGTCATCGGTGTCCATGCTTTGAATAGCTTCTGCCACTTCAGTAGGTGGCATATCTTGCATTAATTCACCACGAACACCGTCACTTAGATGGGCAAGTACTTTTTCCTGATCCACACATTGCCATAATTTATCTCGCTGTTTTTGCGGTAATGATTCTAAAATATCTGCGATTTCAGAGGGATGTAATTTTTCAACTTGTGCATTAATGGCTGCTTCTGAGTCTTTTTCTAAATCAATAGGCGTAGTCATTTATCATTTATCATTTATCAGTGAATACCAAATTTTTTAAAAAATCGAATTTCTTATTACGAATGAAAACCTTTTCCCCAAGTCGCAGTCGCTTTGTCAACTATCGCATGGGTTATTCTATTTTCTCCCATTTTTTTAGCACAACGCTCTACTTCTAATATAACCATACCTCGTACAAAGCTTGGAATGCGTTGAATTCTTTCCCAAGCCGTTTCTTCCCAATTGAGGGTAGCACTTTGTTTTTCTGAACCGGTTGCCCATTGGGCATATTTTTCATCAACCAATGCCGGGGTAATGATATTGATACCTTGATGACGCGCAAAAGCTTCCACTCGTTCCCGTGTCATTTCGCGCATAAAACCATCAGGCACTTTTTGCATACGTTCTTCTGCTTCTGAACTCCAAGTGATTGATTTTTCAGCGTTTTTAGATTTTTCCCGTTTAGGATGTTCACTTTTTATGCTTTTTTCCATCGTATTGCGAAGCTCAAGGATACTTTGCTCTACTAATTCTAGTGTAATTTCACTTAAATCTTGTTCATAAGCAGCGTTTTCAACGCGATCATGGGTACGAGCCCGCATGAAACCTTCAGGTACTCGCATCAATCTAGCCAGGGCGGCTGCTTGCCAATGTAATTTAGGCGATTCGGATTGGCGTTTTCCTGCATCATGCGCGGCGACTATTTCACCCATTGCTTTTTCAGCATGATGGGGCATCAGTTTAGTCGTCGCCTCTTCTACAATACGTTCTGTAATTACAGTATGACCCTGTTCCTGGGCATAGCGCAAAATAGCCATTCGTGCCATTCGACGCACAAACGAAGGAACTCGTTCCATACGTTTTTCAGCATCAGTCGTCCAAGTCATTGTCACATCTGCTATGACATCTAGGCGAGGTTGATATTCCCGCTGACTGAGTAGGACCGCACATTCTACATTGCGTAGTAAGTTTTCAGCGTTGCCACCAATATCTAATTCGGGATCAGCGTGGATACCGATTTTGCCGATAATCAATAGGGAAGGGTTAATTTGATGGCAATATTTTTCTATCGCCTGGTAGGGCTTACCATCTAATAGGATCGTTTCCACCGTCATATCCTGTTCAGCGGCAACGCTTTCAGCAACTTTGAGATGTCCTTGATAAATCTTAGCTAATCCAGAATCAATAATTTCTTCATGTAATTTTTCCTGTTCTTTGAATTTAAAGATTTTTTCGGCTTCTTCTGAGAGCACATCGGCTATGCGATTGAAAGCGACATAGTGATAGTAAGGATCAAAGGCTGCAACTATTTTCACGGGAACTTGCCAGTGCTTTGCTAAAGAAAGGGCTGTTAGTAAACCACCATAGGAGCGTGTAGAACCATCTACTGCAACGACGATGGGTCCTTCCTTTAAAAGGCGTTCCGGTTCTTTAATGATGAGGGTATCAATATTGGTCCGACGAGTCACCCGTTCACAAACCGTGCCTAAACGGCTACCGGCTACCGCACCAACCCCTTTTGCGCCCATAACTAATAATTCATAGTTCCCGCTATTCGTTTCTTTGACTAATTCTCGATAATTTTTGCCTTCCAAGGCACAACGAGTCAATGGAATAGATTCCCGTTGGCAAGCTTTTTCAACTTGATCAAGGTAAGAGTCCGTGATAATAGATAAGCCACGAGTAATGAGATCATCATGAACATCTCGCTGTCGTTCTAACTCATGTTCTTGGCGAAATGATTCTGGAAGCCCTCCTTCCATTTGACGAAAACGAACATCATGTAATTTGGCAGCATAGACATGGATACCGGTCACTTTAGCCTGGTATAAATGAGCCAAGGCAATGGCTTCCGTAATCGCACGGTTAGCATAATCTGAAGAATCGGTGGCAAGTAGGATCGATTGATAGTTTGGTAAAAATTCAATGTTTTCGTGTTTTGTGGTTTGAGACTTCATTATATATTTAGTTGCTCCTATAGAAAATTATCATCAGCCCTCTTTAACATTTTTTTAACGAGTCAAACCCGTCGGTGCAAGTGTATCCGGTTGAGTGGGATCCGGTAAATAAACTTGATATTCGCGCAAATCTCCTGATAAGCTCGCATCTTTAATCACGACAGGGCGTAAAAAAATAACCAATTCAGTTTTTTCATACAGATCATCGCGATAGCTGAATAAATCACCAATCAGTGGTAATTGTGATAATAGGGGAACACCTTGAGTCTTTTTTGTCGTGTCATCTTGCATTAACCCCCCAATAACTGCTACATCACCACTATTGATTTTTAGAATGGATTCAATTTCCCGTACTTGTATTTCTGGTATTCTGTTGGTTGTCTTCGCGTCAGCCAACATGGGATTAGGATCGTTCTTGTAACCAATAATACGTGTGATGGTTGGGCGAATATTTAAAGTCACGACATCATTCTCACTAATTTGGGGAGTGACTGTCATAACTAAACCTATTGGCACCGTCTTAATTTGGGTGGTAAAAACTTCCCGATTTCCTACATCAGTGTTACTAATATCCACCTTGGTTGTAAAATAAACAATATTATTAACCACCTTTAAAATAGCCGTTTGATTATTCAGTGCCATAATTTTAGGACTGGATAATACTTTTGTTGTTCCAAACTGTTCTAGTAAGCGTATTTTCGCAGCAATATTTCCAAATTTGCTTTGGGGATTAGTATAAGAAAAAGAATAAAAAGGGGACGTTCCTAAATTACCCCCTAGCATTGATTGTGCATAATCAAAGTCTCCATCAATGCGTTGCCAATCTATCCCTGCTTGATACTGATCACTGAGTTTGACTTCCGCAATTGTCACTTCAATAAGCACTTGTCTTTGTACATTAACAAGTACCCGGTCAAGAAAACGCTGTATTTCATGATGCTGTTTATGAGTGGCACGAATAGTTATGACACCACTTTCGGCATTAACGATGACTTGGTTTTCTATATCTTTTTTTGTAACCTTTGCCATTTGACTGCTTGTTAAAATAGCCACAATATTGTTTTCAAGTCTTTCCCAAAAACGATTGTTTGACTTATTAGTAATTGAAGTAGTCGAATTATTACCTTCTCCTTGAGTGTTACCACCTGCTCCTCCACTTGCACCCGCTTGATTGATACTACCACCGGTACTCGCAATTTGTGTAGCAACAGTGACTTCGCTTGTGCTATCCCTGGACATATTGACATAAGGAATTTTGTACAGGCGCATATAGGGTAAATCCTGGGAAATAGTCAAAAGAGTCCCGTCATTCTGATAACGCAAATCGACTTGCTTGGCAATCCGTTCAAGCAATTGCGGTAATGTTTGATTGATAGCATTGAGGGTGACAACGCCATTGATACCTGGATGAATATCAACATTTAATCCAGCATCCCGTGCCAAAGCAAATAGCAATTTATCGACAGGAACACCATCTACCACAACGGTGAAAACTTCTAATGGGGGGGTTGGTAATGGGGGGGGTACAAACGGATGATGTCGTATTATAGGAGGAATATCATTTTTAGGGGGTGAAATAACCGCCGTATTGAGATGCCCTGGTGATGGAATCGGCGGTTGCGGCGCACACCCATTTAACCCGTATAAAATTGATAATAATAAATAAAAAAAAAAGTGATTTCTTGATTGACTAAAATAAAATCTCATAGGAAAATATGGTTAGTTATTATCATCAGAACTCTCAAAAACGGAGGTGAGCCGTCGCTCAGAAGGGCAAGCCTTCAGTCTTGCCCTTACTGTCATCGAGGGTTTGTAGGGGTAATCCCTTGTGGTTACCCTGAGTCGTTACGAATCGTCAAGCCTTAATTTCCATACTATGAATATAATTCTTAACAGCGATCATTGCCAATTCAATTTCTTTAGCCACTTTCGTTTCACCTCCCCATTTATCGACTTGGATAAAAACTTTACCGGATAAAAGAGTGGTTGAAGCGAAAACAGCATCACCAACTCCCTTTTCAAAAGCTTGAAATTCTTTAAAAAGACTTTTTTGATCAATTAAGGCATTGCCTTCAGTAATGAAACCATCTATCGGTATTATTTCATTGGCATTGACAACGATGATATCGCCCGGCTTTAAGCTACCAATCGGCGTTTCAATTTCAGCTCCCTCTTTTAATAGCCAAACCACTTTTGGCAATTTTTCATAAGCTTGTAAAAGCTCTATTCTAAAATTTTCTTTTAAAATTTGAATTTGGGAGACAAAGTTTTGAATTAAATAACATAACCAGTTGAGTAAAGCAACTATAACATAGTGTTTACTCATAATAAGCAAGGGAAAGGTGATGGATTCAATAACCGCTATATCAACTTGCCGTTTTTTAAACAGAGACTGAGAGCCTTTTTGTAAAAGGGGAATGCTGGTATAAATAACGCCAACAACACTGGCGAGCATCAATGGTAAATAAAATAAACTGCCGGCGACCGCTAAAAAGAGTGATACTTTTGCAATCGAAAAATTTTGTTGAAGCTTATCTTGGGAATTAATCAATGCTTGCCGATGCACTTCTGGTGATATAAGGCTCTTGACTTTAGAGGCGGTTTTCTCATTTAAAGACGGCTCGTTAAGTGTTTTTAAATCTTGATATAATTTTGCACCTGCGTATGTGAGTACGCCAGCAATAACAAGTAAGGGTGACATAATGATTATCTGGTAAATAAATATGGGAAAACGACAAACCTGACAGGTTTAAAAAACCTGTCAGACTCTACCTTTTATTTTTCTGAAAAGGAGATAGCAGCCA
Organism: Gammaproteobacteria bacterium; assembly: GCA_003645255.1. Lineage (GTDB taxonomy): Bacteria > Pseudomonadota > Gammaproteobacteria > Beggiatoales > Beggiatoaceae > QNES01. The sequence continues at coordinate 1,651 of QNES01000174.1, read as the reverse complement.
ATTGTTTATAATAATTAAACCGCTTTATGGCATTCTCCTGAGCTTGCTGTAGGAGCCTTTCTGCCTCTTCAGGGGCAAAGCGGAAGAGCATATTGAAGCGAGTTTCCGTTTTAATAAAGTCTTTGAGAGGAAGCGTCGGTTCTTTGGAATCCAACTGTAATGGATTTTTGCCCTGCTCTTTTAAGCGCGGATCATAGCGGAATAATGGCCAATGACCACTATCTACAGCCAGGTTTTGTTGACGTAGATTGAACGACAAATCTATACCATGAGCGATACATGGGCTGTAAGCAATAATCAGTGAAGGACCATCATAAGACTCCGCTTCTTGAAAAGCCTTTAGGGTGCGTACATCTTTAGCACCAAAGGCTACTTGGGCTACATAGACATGACCATAGCTTATGGCAATCATGGCTAAATCCTTTTTAGCAATGGGTTTACCACTGGAAGCAAATTTGGCGATTGCCCCCATAGGCGTTGATTTGGACATTTGACCGCCCGTATTGGAGTAAACTTCCGTGTCCATCACCAAGATATTAACGTTGCGCCCTGAGGCAATAACATGATCTAAGCCACTAGAGCCAATATCATAAGCCCAACCATCGCCACCGAAAATCCAGACACTCTTTTTAGCGAGTGCATCAATTACCGATTCCAAATTGCGGGCATCTTCTGAATTAATGCCCTTAATACATTTTTTCACTTCTTCCAAGCGTTCGCGTTGCCGAAAGATACCAGGTTCCGTTGTTTGATCCGCGTTTAAAATATCTTGTACGAGTTGTTCGCCGATCTGATTTTTAAGTCCGGTCATAAGATGACTGGCAGTCGCAGCCTGTCGGTCTATGGATAAGCGGAATCCTAATCCAAATTCGGCGGTATCTTCAAACAGGGAATTATTCCAGGTGGGACCACGTCCCTCTTTATTTGTCGTATAGGGGGTAGTTGGTAAGTTGCCACCATAGATGGAAGAACAGCCTGTCGCGTTAGCGATGAGCATTCTATCTCCGAATAGCTGGGTTGCCAAACGGATGTAGGGGGTTTCGCCGCACCCAACGCAGGCACCAGAGGCTTCAAACAAAGGCTGTGCGATCATCGCGCCTTTTAGGGTATTGAAGCGGAGTTGTTCGCGGTCATATTCAGGCAATGTCAGAAAAAAGTCCCAATTCTCCCGTTCTTGTTCTCGTAGCGGTGGTTGTGGTGCCATGTTCAATGCTTTGCGGCTGGGATTCTTTTTATCTACCGCCGGACAGATCTCCACGCACAGCCCGCAACCCGTACAATCTTCGGGAGCCACTTGATAGCTGATATGTTCATCCTTTTGAAATTCTTTGCCCTTGACTAGAACATGTTTAAAGGTAGAAGGCGCATCTTTTACGAGAGCTTCTGGAAAAACCTTACTACGAATAGCAGAATGTGGACAGACAAATGGGCATTTGCCGCAGTAGATACAGAGTTCTGCATCCCATACAGGAATCTCCAAGGCAAGATTGCGCTTTTCCCAGGCGGAAGTGCCTGAGGGCCAAGTTCCATCCACGGGTATTTGGCTAACAGGTAGCTTGTCTCCTCGTCCAGCAACGATTTCACCTATGACATTGCGAACAAATTCAGGAGCATGAACGGAGACCGGTGGTAGTTTTTCAAGCGTTGAAGT
>QNES01000173.1 GCA_003645255.1 Gammaproteobacteria bacterium | reverse complement strand
CTAACCGTTGCTTTAGATGGTAGTGCTTCCAGCGATACTGACGGTACGATTGCCAGCCACGCATGGACAGCATCTGATGGGCAAACGGCAAATGGGCAAAATGCTGAATTGACATTTAGTGAAGCGGGAGATTATACGATCACCCTTAAAGTGACCGATAACGACGATGCGACAAATTCGGCAACGAAGAATGTGAAAGTAAATGTGAAAGTAGAAGCTGCCGCAAATTATGTTGCCTCCGGTACCATCCGCGACAAAGCTGGCAATCCAGTTGCAGGTGTCACAGTACAAATCGGCGATAAAACCGTTGTCACCAATGAAGCAGGTTATTGGGAAAGCCCCGGCTTGCCAGAAGGCGATGACTACACCGCTACCGCCAGCAAAGATGGCTACACCTTCGCACCCATCGAGTTTGCGCTCGGTAATGACGAGTTCAAACAAGAAGTGGTTATGAAGCCCTTATCCGCCCTCAACGTAAAAGTTGTCGCGGAACAAAGTGCTCCAAAACAAGGTGAAAACATAACCTTTATTGCCACCGTTACCAATGGGGGTAGTGAAACTGCAACCGGTGTTGTCTTAAGTAATGTATTGTCAAGTGGCAGCCTAGTTTCTATTGAAGCATTGGATGGCGGCGAATGCGATGCAGACACTGTGATATGCACCTTGCCAGACTTAACAACGGGCGCGACTGCCAAAGTAAAACTGGTGGTTAGTAACTCAGCTGCTAATAAAGTGGCGAGCGAAGCAACTGTCACCGCCAATGAATATCCAGCCGATGTCCATAAAAAGAGTGTAAACATCACACCACATCTGTCGGTAAGTGCCAGTTGCACTCCCCAGACAGTTATGCCAGAAGGTGGATTGCACTGCACGGCGGAAGTCGTACTCAGTTCATTAGCACCGAATGCCGCGACAGGTGTTGAATTAGTCATGACACTACCGAATGGTGTTGAACTGCAATCACTGAATACAGATTATGGTATGTGTGATGTCAGCAATATGCCGATTCTTACTTGCTCGATGACTGACTTGAGTGTTGATAGCCCTGATGATATAAGTAGTGTTGCTGTCAACTTTGAAGAAGTGCTTCAAGACCCTGGGTTGTTAGCATTGACACACGATGCCAAAGTAACAGCTAATGGATATCCTGCTCATACAAGTAAGGCGCGTACCAAGATATTCATCCCACCAGAATATCAGGTGGATTTTGCCATTGTCATAGATGTCACTGGTAGTATGGAGAAAGAGATGGATGGCACCAAAAGTGCTGTGAATAATTTTATAAAAGGTTTGAAGGCGCAAAACCAAGATTCACCACTCACGGCTTTAGTTGTCTTTAGAGATGAAGTCATGGTGAAAGCGGTGACGACAGATCTCAGTCTGGTGGAAACTGCCATAAGCAAGATGGAAGCCTCTGGTGGTGGAACCTGCCCTGAAGCATCTGTTGAAGCCCTTGATGTTGCTATCACGCATGTGAAAGAAGGCGGAACGATTTTCTTCGTAACCGATGCGTCTCCGTATGAAGATGCTGATGTTGCTGGAATTATGGAGCGTATGGGAACTAAAGGGATTATCTTCAATGCGATAATAACGGGTGATTGTACTAATAAGGATAGTTGGAATGTTCAGCCCTAAATAATCGTTATAAACTTAAACGAGTTTAGAAATCGGATTTTTGCCAAAAATCGGATTTCTTCTTAATAAACCTGACAGGTTTTCAAAACCTGTCAGGTTTTTTTTTGCCCTTTTGCCCTTAAATGTGTTAGCGAGCGTAGGGTTGGTAGCCAAACCCACCACAAAATGATTATCGTATTCATTTACTTCGGAACGAAGTTTCGGTGCGGTGGTTTTTCTACCCACCCTACGCTGGCTATTCGTTTTAATGAGGAAGGTGGGCAACTACATATACTGATAGGTTTAACAATCATTCAACACCAACGGCGAGCATTCCAAAACATTTGCATCCAAGGACCATCTTCACTTTGCCAATCATTAGGCAACCAAGAATATTGATGACTCAAAAATAATCTTTCCGGATGAGGCATCATAATGGTAAAACGACCGTCTGGCGTTGTCAAGCCGGTGAGTCCTAAAGGTGAACCATTAGGATTAGCAGGATAAGTCTCTGTCACCATGCCCTCATTATCTATATAACGAAGTGCTACCAAGCTATTTTCAAGCGAGTGCTTACCTGGCACACCTGTAACTCGCCCTTCACCATGAGAGACAACCACCGGCAAACGTGAACCGGCCATGCCTTGCAAAAATATTGAAGGAGAATCAACGACTTCCACCATCACTAAACGTGCTTCAAACTGCTCCGATTGATTACGGACAAAAACCGGCCAATGGCTGGCACCCGGTATTAAATCACGTAGTTGTGCCATCATTTGACAGCCATTACAAACGCCTAAAGCAAAGGTATTAGAGCGATGAAAAAATGCCGAAAATTCATCGTAAGCTCTGGGATTCAATAAAATAGATTTTGCCCAACCTCCCCCGGCACCCAATACATCCCCATAAGAAAATCCGCCGCAAGCAGCTAACCCTTGGAAATCTTTCAAACTAACCCGTCCGCTTAAAATATCACTACTATGAACATCAACACTCCTAAAACCCGCCCTATCAAAAGCGGCAGCCATTTCCAATTGTCCATTAACGCCTTGCTCGCGCAGAATGGCAACACTGGGGCGAGTCCCACCAATACTCGGTGCCTGACATTTAAAAGTACAATGAACTGATAAACCTGGATCATGATGATTTAATAGGGCATCATATTCTTGTTGGGCAGTGACGGGATTATCACGTCGCTTTTGTAGACGATAACTGGTTTCTGTCCAGGCGCGTTGCAATGTCGCACGCTCCAAACTTAAAATCAGCTTCTGATTTTGATAAAAATTGAGTGTATCACTCTGATTGAGTGTTCCTAAAATATGGACATGCTGACTAAAATTAGTTTGACGAGCAAAGCTATTTTGCACTTCAGCCAGCTCCGCTTTTTTAATTTGGATGACGGCACCTAATTCTTCATTAAACAAACTAGAAAAATTATCGGAATCCAAATTGTCTAAATGAATATCTAAACCGGTATGCCCTGCAAATGCCATTTCGCACAGCGTTGTAAATAAGCCACCATCGGAACGGTCATGATAGGCTAATAATTTGCCCTGTTGATTTAAGGTTTGGATCGTGTTAAAAAAATCCTTTAAATCTTGTGGATGATCGACAACGGGGGGTATTTCTCCCAATTGATTATAAACCTGTGCTAATGCCGATCCGCCTAACCGATTCTGCCCTTTCCCCAAATCTATTAATAACAAGACGGTATCACCCCCCTGCAATTGAGGAGTCAGACTACGGCGAATATCTGAAACTCGCGCAAAGGCGGAAATAATCAAAGATAAGGGTGCTGTGACAGATTTATCATCCCACTGGGTGTGCATAGATAATGAATCCTTACCCACCGGAATATTAATACCCAGGGCTGGGCATAATTCCATCGCCACTGCTTTGACAGTCTCAAATAAAGCCGCATCCTCACCCGGCTGTCCACAAGCTGCCATCCAATTAGCCGAAAAAACAATATCACTCAGATTATCTATACAAGCCGCCGCAATATTCGTCAAAACTTCACCGATTGCCATTTTCCCAGAGGCAGTGGCATTGAGTAGGGCTAAGGGAGTCCGTTCACCCATTGCCATAGCTTCGCCGGTGAGACTGCCATAACTGGTTGCCGTCACGGCGCAATCAGCAACAGGTACTTGCCAAGGACCCACCATTTGATCACGCACCGTTAATCCCCCGACAGTGCGATCACCAATCGTAATTAAAAAGTTTTTGTTAGCGACGGCGGGTAAATGTAGCACTCGTAATGCGGCTTCTTCTAAATTAAAATCAAACCTGACAGGTTTTAAAAACGGGTTAGGTTTAGTTGCGAACACCTCGCGGCACATTTTAGGCGTTTTTCCAAATAACACCGATAAGGGCATATCAATACAAGTCGTATCCCCCTTTGATAGCAACAAATTAAGGGCATCAGTCGTTTTCCCAACCAGCGCAAAAAGGCAACGCTCCCTTTCACAAAGTTTTGAAAATAAAGATAACTTTTCGGGCGCAATCGCCAAAACATAACGTTCTTGCGCCTCATTACACCATATTTCCATGGGCGACAAACTGGGATCAGCAGAATGAATCGCATTCAAATCAAACTGCCCTCCACAACCTCCCCCCTGTATTAATTCGGGAAAAGCATTCGATAACCCCCCGGCACCGACATCATGTAAAGATAAAATCGGATTATCAGCCCCCATCCGCCAACAAGCATCAATCACTTCTTGACAACGTCGCTGCATTTCAGGGTTGCCCCGTTGCACAGAGGCAAAATCTAACTCTTCCTGACTTTGCCCGGCAGCCATTGAGGAAGCAGCACCGCCCCCCAAACCAATTAACATCGCTGGACCGCCTAATATGATTAATAAACTTTCTGGGGGGATTTTGTTTTTTTGGATATGAGATGGACAAATATTACCGACTCCACCGGCTAACATAATGGGTTTATGATAACCGCGCCGTTGCCCATTATGCTCCATCTCAAACGTCCGAAAATAACCACACACCGCCGGGCGACCAAATTCATTATTAAAAGCACTCGCACCAATCGGTCCTTCCAGCATAATTTGCAAAGCCGTTGCCATCCGGGGCGGCGTATCATAAGGTGTCTCCCAAGGTTGCGGTGCATCAGGTAAACGCAAATGGGAAACGGAAAAACCGGTCAACCCCGCTTTGGGTTTAGCACCGCGCCCTGTTGCCCCTTCATCCCGAATTTCCCCACCCGAACCGGTCGCAGCCCCAGGAAAAGGAGAAATCGCAGTAGGATGATTATGGGTTTCCACTTTCATTAAAATCGCCGTGTCTTCTTCAACATAACGATATTCATGAGTCATCGTATCCGGCAAAAAACGTGAACTTTCAAAACCTTTGATCACGGCAGCATTATCATGATAGGCAGACATCACGGCACCTGGATGTTGCTGATGGGTATGGCGTATCATCTGAAATAATGACGCGGATTGTGCTTGCCCATCAATAATCCAATCCGCGTTAAAAATCTTATGCCGACAATGTTCAGAATTAGCCTGAGCAAACATCATTAATTCAACATCCGTCGGATTTCTTTGTAACTGATTGAAATTATTGAATAAATAAGTTATTTCTTCCTCAGATAAAGCCAAACCTTGTGCTTGGTTAGCCTGAATCAGAGCTTGTTTACCCTGCCCTAAACAATCAATCGTTTGCAACGGGCGCATAACGCCTTGACTAAACAGCTTAGTTTCTTCAAGACTAAACAACACCGCTTCCGTCATGCGATCATGAATTAAAGCACTTAATTGAAGGATTTGTGACTTATCCAGGGGAATATCAGTCATCAAATGCCACAAAACACCTCGCTCAATTCTTTTCACCATTGACAAACCACAAACCCTGGCAATCTCTGTCGCCTTACTTGACCAGGGTGAAATAGTGCCGGGGCGCGGAACTACTAAAAGTTCCCCTTTTTGAAAAAGGGGTGTTAAGGGAGATTCACTATTTGGCAATAAAGCCAATAAGTGCGCCTCCTCAATCTCTGACAAAGAACGCTCAACATCAACAATATAAAGAGTTTGTGCTTCAAGCTGAGTCAAAGAAGGTGTATAAGTTTTTGCGATTTCGAGTATTTTTTCAAGACGATACTTTGAGATCGTACAGTCGCCAATGTAGTACATAAATTAGTTAGAGATTTTCAGTAAAATAGGGTAACTACTCAGAATGTAGGGTCCGGAGTGTTTCAATTTCAAGTCGTTCTAGTGTTAATTCCATTTGTCAATCCCTATAATGATTATTTTTACCAAAGGTTAACAAGTAGAAAGTAAATAGTCTGAATCAGGATTTTCAGGATTTTAGGATTTTCAGGATGAGTAGTGGGCTTTGGTTTTTATCCGGTTAATTCTTAAATCTGGCAATCCTGATTCAGGCAATTAAAGATTAGTATGGTAAAATGTTTTTTCACTTCTCAAAGAGTGGTTTATTCCAATGAATCGAAATGACTTTCAATAACTGGCTGATATTCGAGTTCAAGAAGCCAAAGTTCTCTAGCCTTCAAAAATTATTGCGTGTTGCCGTTTTAGAACAAAATATGCAAAATGATTGGCAAACTCAGCCCAGATTGCAATCAAATTGGGCAATTGTAACAAGGTGGTCAGAACAAACCCGTTATCAACATCATATCACTCAAGCCACTGCCCAAGTTTTATATGAAGCTGTGACTGAAAACCAAACTGGAGTATTATCATGGCTAAAGAAATTTATGTAGAAAAATTTCTCAGTGATGACATGATTGTCGCTGGAAAACAACTTATGAAGCGTCTTGAAGCAATTATGCCAGTCACCGGCTCATTCTGGTTGTATACATCAGAAGCGGAAGCTTGGCGTTTATATGTCGTTACCCCCCGTGTTTTAAGCGATGGCATTAGAAAAGTGTATGACACTATTCTCAATGCCCTTGAAACATCACCTCAACACGAATACATTTTGCCACTGGTTTGTGTGTATCCCACCGACGACAACAACCATTATGTATCACTGCTACATAATGTGCGTCTCAGCGATAAACTCATTGATACCAGATTAAGCGGGGTTGGCATCAATGGCTCCGGTTATATTGAAGATGCCTACATTTATCGTTTATACGAAGCGAAAGAATCTTCGCTTTTATCATCAACAGCATTCAATGAAAAACCAGCGGTGGCTTAGCCAGGGTTGGCAAACGTGTTTTTGTGTGCATCGACATTTATTTCATAAGGCATTTTGTGAATCATTTTCGGTTTTAATGAAATGCCGTTGCACTAAAAACACCTTGCCCACCCTACCTGGCTATTTTCATCAACCCACGTTATCCATCTGGAGCATAATGGACATAAACACAACGCAAAATGTTAGTATATCAGGTTATGTGAGAAACAATGTCGTCGTTTTTGATGACAAGATTCAATTGCCTGAGGGGATTAAAGTCAATGTGATCGTGCCTCGTCGTGCCACAAACTCTTCTGGTTTGTGTGGCATTTGGAAAGATGATCGGGAAGTGGCAGAAATTGTCAATGACATCATTGCCTCAAGAACAATGGGGAGAGAATCACAATGATAATGTATCTATTTGATACAGACACGATTATTTATTGGCTAAATGGCAACCAAGAGATTGAGGATAAAGTAGAAGCGGTTGGATTGGAGCGTATCGCTTATTCGATCATCTCACAAGTAGGTAGGTCGGGTTAGCGATAGCGTAACCCGACAAAAGCTGACTTATTTTAGTTTAATTATTAACTTCGCTAAATACCCAATTTAACGTATCAAATACCACTTGTAATTCTCTGGTAGCTGATATTTGAGTCGGATCTTTAGTAAAGACGTTATTCTCAAACTGACCAAACTCCCAAGCCTTCCCTGTAGTTACAACACCATAACAGACCTTTGCGCCCTGAAGAGAAGCAGCATACATTTCCGCCAAAGTCTGCGCCCAACCTCCTTCCCAATTTTCTTTCTTAGCTTCCATAACACAAAGTGGTGGTATCCCCATTCCGCCATATTTTGTTCTAATGGCAATTAGATAATCTGGTTCACCAACCAAGTCTTTATCCTTATCTACATTGTAGGCTACGTGTGACCATATATAGAGCGATTTATATTTTGCACTTACCTGGGTTAAAATAGGCTTAATAATATCCTCGCAAATAGTCACCTCGTTGATAAAACTCATACTATCATTAAGTCGTCTTGTCATTTCAGAGAAAAAATAATCTGGTATCGCTATATCCAGCGTATCAATTAAGCCCTTATCTACAACTTCAATGTCGAATTTTCCGGCGACTTCTTCAATTGATTCAAATTGACCGTATGACATAATTATTTTATAATTGATAAAATCTGTTTTTTTATAACTTTGCTATCATTTTAATTATAAAAATCAAAAAAAAGTTAAATTAATCATGTAACCATGTAGATCGGGTTAGTGATAACGTAACCCAATATTTTTACTATAACATAAAATTCAAACTTGGCTCCTTTATTTCACTTTTTTTCCTTTTCGCTATAAAACTGATTTGTAATTTTTATGACAGTAATCTGTGTTACAATAGTTAGATGAAATTCTATAACCGTGAAACGGAAACCAAACAGCTATTAAAATGGTCACACCAAGCATCGGGCGGGCAATCAAACTTGAGCTTATTGCTTGGTCGCCGCCGTGTGGGTAAAACAGCATT
>QNES01000172.1 GCA_003645255.1 Gammaproteobacteria bacterium | reverse complement strand
AATAGCGTCTGCGTTGCCATTTCTTGGCATTGCGCGATAGCCGTTTTGCGAAATGCGGAAAATTTTTCATCTGAAAAGCCCTCTTGTTTAGAAAAGGGCAATAAATAATCCGATTCAAATTGTGTTGACATTGTGTTGTTAATATGTTAAATTTTAGATATAAAGATTAGCCCATTATTTTCGTTCGTATAGATGTTCAGAAAAATAATTTTTTGATCAAACCTGCCAGGTTTTGGAAACATGGCAGGTTTTGTGAAGTTATTTATGTGAAAAACTATAGTCAAAAACTTCATTTCATAAACAAGAGAATAATTCAAATGCTAGAAATACAGCACTTAACGACTCAAGCTCATCATTTTTGGTCACAACTAGATAGTTTGCTAACATGGGATACGATGTCAGATAATATTATCACGCAAACAGTACGCGATATTTTGCAAAATGTGCGTCGCCATGGTGATAGTGCCCTGCTTGATTATACTCGTCAATTTGATCGCCGAAACATACAAAATCCAGAAGAACTTCTTATTCCCAAAGAGTGTTTGCATCAAGCTTTGAAAAATTTGAATGACACTCAACGCCAAGCCTTGGAGCATGCCAAAAAGCGTATTTGGGATTATCACCAACACCAATCCCAAAAATCTTGGCAATACACAGAAGAAGATGGTACGATGTTGGGGCAACAAATCACGCCGTTGGATAAAGTGGGTTTATATGTGCCTGGCGGAAAAGCCGCTTATCCTTCATCATTGCTCATGGCTGCCTTACCAGCACAAGTCGCGGGGGTAAAAGAAATCATTATGGTTGTGCCAGCCCCTGATAATGTTCTTAATGATATGCTATTAGCCGCTGCTTCGATTGTAAATGTCGATAAAGTGTTTAGTATTGGGGGAGCGCAAGCCATTGCGGCATTAGCTTATGGAACTGAAACGGTGCCTAAAGTTGATAAAATTGTCGGACCTGGTAATATTTACGTCGCGACTGCTAAAAGCATGGTATTTGGTACCGTTGGCATAGATATGATTGCGGGACCCTCAGAAATTGTTGTCATTTGTGATGGACAAACGAATCCTGATTGGATTGCAATGGATTTATTTTCGCAAGCGGAACATGATGAAGATGCTCGCGCTATTTTAATCAGTGCCGATGCTTCTTTTTTAGAAACCGTACAAGATAGCATGAACCGTTTAATTGAAACCATGCCACGCGCCGAGATTATTCGCACAGCTTTACAACGTCATGGAGCCTTTATACAAGTCAATGATTTGGATGAAGCTATAAAAGTCGTTAATTTGATCGCACCGGAACACTTAGAATTATCCGTTGAAAAACCGCAAGCATACTTGTCGAAAATTCGTCATGCTGGCGCAATTTTCATGGGGCGTTACACTGCCGAAGTGTTAGGCGATTATTGTGCTGGTCCCAATCATGTCTTACCCACTTCGCGCACGGCGCGATTTTCATCACCGCTAGGTGTCTATGATTTTCAAAAACGCAGCTCGCTTATAATGTGTTCTCAAACGGGGGCAAAAACGTTGGGAAAAACGGCATCAGTTATCGCTTATAGCGAAGGTTTAACAGCACATGCGCATTCAGCAGAATATCGGATAAAATAGATTGATCTCAAAACCTGACAGGTTTGATAGCTTTTCTGCAAGCCTATAATCTAAAACGACATCATAAACAAAATATGAATAATACTCACAAAGATTGGATACGTCCAGAAATTCAACAATTGACTGCCTATCACGTTCCTGATCCAAAGAACGCTATTAAACTCGACGCGATGGAAAATCCCTATCAGTGGGATGCCGAACTCACTCAAAAATGGCTACAAACCTTGCAAACAGCCGCCATCAATCGTTATCCTGATCCGACTGCGTATAAAGTCAAAGAGCAATTACGACAACGAATGCAAATTCCTGACACGATGGATGTGATCCTTGGCAACGGTTCGGATGAATTAATCCAAATGTTAATTTTAAGCCTAAATGGGAAGGGGCGGGTATTATTGGCACCGGAGCCAAGCTTTGTCATGTATCGCCTCATCGCCCAAGTGGTTGGTATGCAATATATCGGCATACCTTTGGGAGCAAATGATTTTAAACTGGATATGTTTGCCATGTTAGAGGCGATTGAAACGCATCAACCGGCTTTAATTTTTTTAGCTTATCCCAATAATCCCACTGGTAATGCCTTTGCGCTTGAAGACATAGAAGACATCATAGAAACCAGTACAGGTCTTGTGATCATTGATGAAGCTTACGCCCCTTTTGCCGATAACACGTTTATGTCACGCTTAGGTGAATATCCCAATTTATTAGTGATGCGTACTGTCTCAAAACTAGGGCTTGCGGGCTTGCGATTGGGATTACTGGCGGGACCCCATAAATGGTTAGAACAGATTGATAAAACCCGTTTACCTTATAATATCAATGTCTTATCTCAACTCAGTGCGATTTTTGCATTGCAACACTATGCAGTGTTAGAAAAACAAACGCAGCAAATTAAGGCAAATAGAGCCGATTTAGTCGAACGCCTGAATAATATTAACGGTATACAGGCATGGACGAGCCAAGCTAACTTTATATTATTTCGCGTGAAAAACGCGCAAGCTGTGTTTGAACATTTGAAAAAACAAGAGGTTTTGATAAAATGCTTACAGGGCAGCCATCCCCTCTTAGATAATTGCTTACGGGTTACGATAGGTACACCTGATGAAAATCAGGCGTTTTTAGAGACGTTGAGCAAAACGCTTTCGGAAATGAATTAATGTACGTTTTTCAGACTGTAGGGGCGAACATAAGTGTTCGCCCTTGCTAGTGAGTTATATTGGATAATCAATCTTAAAAACAACCCCTTCACCAAGCACACTTTCACAATTAATTGTACCATGCAATTGGATAGTAATAAGATTATAGCAAATATACATCCCTAAGCCACTACCGCCATGAGCGCGGTTGGTCGTAAAAAACGGCTCAAATATTTTTTCCAGATTCTCAGGTGCAATACCTTTGCCATTATCGGAATATTCTAACTGTAAATGCTCTTTTAAAAGTTGAACGTTGATTTTAATAACACCTGCATTTTTGCCATCATTAAAACCGTGTATAAAGCTATTTATTAATAAGTTAGTCAGAATTTGTTCCAAAGCACCAGGTGAACTTTTTACCTTTAATTCTTTGGAACAATCCAGCGAAATTTCAATGTCGGTTTTTTTGAATTGACTATGTAAGGTGTTAATCGTATCGTTAATTACCTCATGGACTTGAAATGACCGCACTTTATCAGAGCTTTGATCTACGGCGGTGCGCTTGAAACTGCTCACTAAATCGGCTGCCCGTCTTAAATTAGACCGAGTCAGAGCTGCCGCCTGAGCAATTGTATCTAGTGCTGAAACCAATTCTTCTTCATCGACTTCTTCTTGTTCTATCAACTCATTGATAAACTTTGATTTTTCCTGCAAAATTGAAGAGGCGCAGACTGCGACACCGATAGGAGTATTGAGTTCATGGGAAAAGCCAGCAACCAATCGCCCAAGCGAAGCCATTTTTTCGCTTTGTACTAATTCTTGGGTTAGCGCTTGAATACGTAAATGGGTACTGATACGCGCCAATACTTCTTCTTGCTGTACCGGCTTGGTAATGTAATCCACACCGCCTACTTTAAACCCGTTGACTTTGTCTTTGGTGCTTTCCAGTGCCGTCATAAAAATCACGGGAATGCTTTGAGTTTTTTCATCAACTTTCAAACGACGGCAGGTTTCAAAGCCATCTATCCCGGGCATCATCACATCCAGCAAGATCATATCAGGCTGTGCAAATTGTGCTATTTCAATTCCCGCATAGCCATCTTCGGCTGATAGAATTTCAAAGCCATGTTCCTCCAAATAATCAGTTAATACACCTAAGTTAGTTGGGTTATCATCCACAATTAAGAGAGTGTATCCTTGATATATAGGTTGAGTAGAAATGTTCATATTTTCGGTTGGATTTTTTGAGTGTCTTTAGAAATCAGATTTTTTTCAAAAATCGGATTTCTTGAAAGCTTCATTAACCATTAACCATTATTAATTAAAGCCAAGATTTGTTTTCTTTTAAAGCCTTTGGCGAGTTCTTGTAATTTGCTTGCAAACGGCTGATATTTCTGATCTAATGCCTCAAGCTGGGTTGCTTGTTCCTTAATTTTTCGCATGTTGCCCATCATCGCCAACTTGTACAAGGTTTCCAATTCTTCAGGCGGTGGCGGTATCATTGGAGCAGACTTGGCTTTCTTGCTTTTTTCATCGCTTTCTAGCCTGACTTCTTTGTAAATCCATTCCAGTTTGAGATATTCAACCAGTAGGCGAAATAGTTTATCTTCTTCAACGGGTTTGGGCATAAAGGCATTACACCCGGCTATCAGGCTCTTTTTTTGATCCGCTTCAAAAACACTGGCTGAATTAGCAATAATTGGAGTATCTTTAAACTCTGGCATTTGCCGTAAAAGTTGAACCGCTTCAAAACCTGTTATCACTGGCATGATCAAGTCCATAAATATCATATCGGGTTGAATTTCTTTGGCTTGTGCCACGCATTCTTGACCATTACTGGCTTCAACAACATTAAAACCAAGCATTGTCAACATACTGAATAGAACGTCTCGGTTTTCCTGCTTGTCATCAACTATCAAAATGGTTCGCCGTTTTCCCTGATAACCAGTGATTTGCTGCGTTTTTTGCATGGCTTCTTCTTTGACATCAACGATTGGTAACGCTACTTCAAACCAAAAGTGACTGCCTTTGCCAAATTCGCTTGAGACGAATATTTCGCTGCCCATCAATTCGACTAATTGTCGGCTAATGGCTAAACCTAAGCCGGTGCCAGCCGCCCGACGTTTGGTATCGCCTACCTGTTCAAAGGGTAGGAATATCTTGTTTAATTGTTCGGGAGTCATTCCGACACCACTGTCTTTAACTTCAAAGCGGATGAGGGTTTGATTGTCAGTGACTTTATTGACGCTTGAAACGATCAACGTCACTTCACCTTTATCCGTAAACTTAATTGCATTGCCCAACAAGTTGATTAAGATTTGCCGCAATCGTTTTTCATCCACCAGTATGCCCGTTGGTAATTCACCTATGGCTTCATAAGAGAAGTAAACATCTTTCTGTTCGGCTCTCATGCGGATAATGCCAGAAATGCTTTCTATGAAACCAGAAAAATGGATGGTGTCTGGATAAAGCTCTAATTTACGCGCCTCAATTTTGGATAAATCTAAGATGTCGTTGATCAGCGTTAACAGATGGTTACCACTTTGATAAATGGTATTGAGATCAGTCACTTGAGACTCTTCAAGGTCCTTCCCACGCCGGAGAATTTGTGCATAGCCCAAAATACCATTGAGCGGTGTTCGTAATTCGTGGCTCATGTTGGAGAGAAAATCACTCTTGGCTTGATTTGCCACTTTAGCGGCTTTTTCAGCGCGTTGGCGTTCAACGACTTCTTGCTCCAGTTCACCTGTACGTTCAGCGATTTTTTGCTCTAAGTTATTGTATAATAAAGAATTTTCAATAGAAATTGCCATTTGTGAGGAGAGCAAACTCAACACCTGTAATCTTTGCGGAGTAAACGCGCCTTCAGTCAAGTTGTTTTCTAAATACAAAATACCCGTGAGTTTGCCTTGATTGAGCAACGGCATACCGAGTACCGATTTAGGGCAGTGTTTGATAACATAAGCATCTTGGGTAAAATTACCTTCGGCAGTGGCATTGGATAGAACCACGTTTTCTTGGGTGCGGGCAACGTAGTGAATAAGATTGGTTGGAACCTGAGAATGATCTTCAATTGCAAGGGATTGCAAAACAAAAACTTCTTTACTTTCAACATGCCCTTCCGCTTCGATAAACCAATTGTTTTGGCGAGGCAGTAACAATAAACCTTTTTCAGCCCCCGCGTTTTCAATGACAATGTGCGTCATTTTTTCTAGCAACCGGCTCAACACAATTTCCCCAGCCAGAGTTTGAGAGGCTTTTGTTACACTGTTCAAATCTAGCCATTGGTTACTACTGCCAGTTGTTGAATCGGGAGCCATTTTTGTTGCTGAGATAGTGGCATTTGTTAGAATGGCAGGAGCAGTTTTGGGTGTCAGAAATTGTGGGTATTTGGTTTCCAAATGTTTGACTTTTGCCAAAGCACCCCATTGTTGATAGGCATAATGGGCATCACGCAAGTAAACTTGAGCGACTTTTAAATTGCCTTTTAGCAAATAAAATTGCCCTGCCAGTTCATAAGCCAAAGCTTCTTCGTTGCGATATTCATTTTCATGGGCTAACTCAATGGCTTTGTCATAAAATTCTCTGGCATCACCGTCTTTGCCCAACACGCGAGAACGTTCGGCTTCGACTAAATCGTATTTGTGCTGAAAATTCATTGGTGCATATTCTGCCCACAATTTCATTTTTTGCTGATTAGCAGATACTTTAGTAAAAATGGCTTCTTGTTCTTGCTGGGGTAAACTGGGATACACCGCTAACCGTGCGAGAGAATCGTAAAAATGAAATATAGCCACCTCTAACTGACTGATGACACCATCTAAATGCTGTTCTGCGATCTCCGCGTTTTCAATAGCCATGACATATTCTTGAAACAGATAATGCAGGATACATTTGTTCACATGCAAATGATGAATCGCTGTCCTGTCCTTCGTTCGTTGATGAAGAGGTAATTGCGTGTTTTCATCATAAATGTCGCCGGTCAAACGACACGGATTGTTGACATGTCCGGTTAAGTTTAAAACGATTTGCCAAAACAAGTGATGCCAGTTCAGAATATTCTCTTGTTTAAGCCGAGCCAGTGCTTGACCATACTGCGCCATTTCTCGCTCCAGGGTGACAAGTGGCTTACCGATAAAATAGGAATAGTAGGAATAAATATAGATAGAATACGAACCATACTCGATATCCCCAGTTTCCAAGCCAATTTGATAACTTTCTAACAAGGAGGGTAATGCTTCTATGACATGCTCTTTCCAAGGTCTTACAAAGGCATTAAATATTTCAATGACCTTTGCTTGAATTCCCTTTTCACCTAATCGTTGCAACAAATCTAAGCCCAATCGGCCAAATTGATATCCCGATTCAATATGGGACATGCTACAGAGAATGAATCCGTAACCAGCATAAGAAAAGCTTGACTCAGACACGTTGCCATATTCAAGCGATAACTGAACTTGTTTAAGTATCAGTAAAATCAGCAAGTTTGGCGAAGTTGCGTAAGCCGCCGGTGTCACTGTAATCATGACACGCACTGCTAATATCGACTGAGTATCCGTCATCAGGGGTAAATCAATGAGAGATTGGATGGGTTTTAAGGAGACTGAAACGTGTGTATTCTGGAGAGCCAAACTAACATCTTTTTGAGTCGGTTCTTCAGGAAGACTAATGCCCAGTTTGTTTAGAAAAACCAAGGCGGTTTGAATTGCTTTTTTGGATTGATTTTGGGCAAGATAAGCCAAGATTGAAATTTCACAGACTTTCACTTCATCTGTTAAAGTTCGTGCATGTTGTAATACTATTTGAGCAAGCTGCTCCATCTGTTGAAAGTCACCACTGAGATAAGCCACTTCCGCTGCTTCGGTAAAGATATTGAGCGTCAAGTCATAGTCCATTTTCCAACTATTTTCGGTTAAACATTCCTGCCCAACGGTCAGATAGTTGATAGCAGCCCCATAAGCGGTGGCATTTTTGGATTTTTGACCTGCTTCTAAATTCAATTGGGCAAGTTCCATTTTTTCTTGAACATCCGCAATCAATTCTCGTCCCATATTGAGATGATCAACGATTTCAAAATGTTTTTCGGCCAATTTTTCGCTAGAAACATTAGCTAATAACAAACGCCCTATTTGTAAATGCACGGCTTGTTTTCGCTCACCATCAATCCGTGCATAGGCGGCTTGTTGTACCCGATCATGCAAAAACTTAAATTGGGATTTTTCAAAACTCTCAATGTGTTTGTAGTTTTCATCTAAAGGCTGAATAAGCCCTTCGGTAATTGCCGGATGTAATACGGATAACGTCTCGTTTTGGTTCTGTTCATAAATAATAGCCAAGATGGGCAAGTCAAATTGATTACCAATACAAGCCGCTAATTGCAAGGCTGCCGATGTGCTTGAAGACAATTTTTCAATCTTATTTGCCATCAATTCAACCACGTTATCGGTGATATTTTGGGCGGCAATCTGTTCAATATCCCATTGCCATTCATATTGTTCAAAATCAAAACGCAATAACGCATCGAAATACAAGGTTTGCAAAAACTGATGAGTGAAAAAGGCATTGCCTTGGGTTTT
>QNES01000171.1 GCA_003645255.1 Gammaproteobacteria bacterium | reverse complement strand
AGTACCTGAATTTGTGGAACTACAGGAGATGAAAACCATGCTACATGAAACGATGCAAAATTGGTATCGAGATGCGGAGATAAAAGGCGAAGCGCGGGGCATTACGATTGGCGAAGAGCGGGGTGATACTCAAGGCAAAACGGAAATGTTAACCCATTTATTGGAAAGCAAATTTGGTGTTTTACCGACTTTTGAACGTACTACTATTGAACGTTTGGATTCAGAAGCTTTGTTGAAATGTTCTGAACGCTTATTGACTGCCAAGACGTTACAAGAAGTGATTAAGCCTGCGTGAAATATCGTACCTTATGTGTAATCCTGTTAAAAATGTTAAAAAACTTGTACATTTATTTCAGGGCTAACAAATTAATAAAACTAAAACTGAGTATACTCCAAGCGGTCAATTTTTCGGATTTTCAACGGGGCAAACATAAGTGTCTGCCCTCGCTTTCATAGCTCAGGAGCCTCAGGGCGAACACTAAAGGGTAGCAAAAAAACCGAAAAATTGACTGCTTGGACTATACCATTTTAGAAACCCCGTTTAAAAAAAATGATTATGCACCATTATTTTTTTATCATATTATGGGCGATTTGCCTACCTTGTGTCGCGATAGAATTACCTGATATGGGTATTTCTGCCAACAGTGTCTTGTCACAGGCGGAAGAACAAAAATTGGGTAAAACTTTTATTCGTCAATTGCGGCGGCAGATGGAGATAATAGATGATGCCCAAATAAATAATTATATTAATGCATTGGGGCATCGTCTGGCTTCATATAGCAATAATCCGGCACAACCTTTTCGGTTTTTTGTGATTAAAGAACCTTCTATTAATGCTTTTGCCGTTCCTGGTGGATTTATAGGCGTACACAGTGGTTTGATTTTAACCACACGTAGTGAAAGTGAATTGGCATCGGTACTTGCACATGAAATTGCCCATGTCACGCAACGTCATATAGCTCGTAGCATTGAAGCTTCTCAACGTTTATCGGCACCGGCGTTAGCTGCGTTAATTATAGCTGGAATTATCGCAGGGGCAGCTGGGGCACCACAAGTGGGTGAAGCGGCTCTTGTAGCGATGATGGCAAGTCAAGTGCAGATGCAAATTAATTTTACTCGTACCCATGAAAAGGAAGCAGATCGGGTAGGTATGCAAATACTGGCTAATGCCGGTTTTGAACCTCGCGATATGCCCAATTTTTTTGATCGCTTACAAGCTTCTACGCGTTATTATGAAGGTGGGGTACCCGATTTTTTACGTACCCATCCGGTGACAACAGATCGTATTGCTGAAGCTCATGATCGGGCTGAAAAATATCCGCATCGGTTTATCACAGATTCCCCGCTTTATCATTTAATGAGGGCACAATTAGTTGTATTAACGACGAATAATAAACCTAAGTTATTGAAAAAGCTAAAAAAAATGTTTAATGCCGGTCACTATCGTGATGAACGAGCCATTCGTTATGCGATAGCAAACATCTCATTAGCTACCAGGCAAACTGACAATGTACAAACTCAAATTGATTGGTTATTTAAAAACGATAGCGATAGAATCATTTATCGTTTATTAAAAGCACACTTAGCTTGGCTAAAAAATAATGACGCAAAAGCTATGCAGATATATGAACAAGCCTTGCAAATTTATCCAGGTGATCAAATATTAAGTTTAGATTATGCGGAAAAATTATTGCAAAATGATCTGGGTGAAAAAGCTCAAGCGGTATTATTGAAAATACCTTCGACTTCTAATCCTAATTACTATCGCCTATTAGCAAGAGCTTATCAATTAACAGGCACTTTAGCGAAAGCGCATTTAGCGTTGGCAGAAAATCATTATCTGATGGGTGAAACCAGGCAGGCAGTTGAACAACTTAAATTAGCACGTAAAAAGATCAAGCAAGATTTTTATTTGGCATCACGCATTGATGCCCGTTATAATGAATTACAGGTTGAACTGCTTGAAGAACAAAAAGCGTCACAACCAAAAAAATCGGAATCTGATGATAACTGAAGGAGTATTGTAGTTGATGAATAGACAACGTAGATCCTTTTTAAAAGGTGCCTTGGCAACAGGCGGTGCGATGGCATTAGGTGCCACCGTGCTACCACAGTCAGTCATGGCTGATTGGCCTGAAAAAGCTCGTGCGGCTTTTTCCACTAAAAGCATTGAAGGTATTTCAAAGGCTTTATTTGAAAATGATGGGGTAATAGAAGAAACAGATAAAATTACCATTAAAGCCCCTAATATTGCTGAAAACGGTGCAGTTGTTCCAGTTGAAATAATGGCTGATCTGAAAAAGGTGGAATCCATAGTCATTATCGGAGAAAAAAATCCAACTCCCTTAATTGGTCAGTTTAACTTTCCTGATCCTGAGAGTACGGTTTTTTGGGTAAAAGTCAAGGTTAAATTGGCTAAAACCTCTAATGTCATTGCAGTGGTAAAAGCAAATGGCAAATTGTATGCAGCACGCCGCGAAGTAAAAATCACCGTTGGCGGCTGTGGTGGTTAATCAAATAATGGGAGGATAACGAATGGCAGATAAATTTAGAACACGTTTTCAAGCCAAAGTCAAAAATGGCATTACTGAAGTGAAAGTTTTAGTGACGCATCCTATGGATAGGAAAAGCGAGAATAGCTCCGGTCATTTCATTGATGAGGTGAAATGTGAACACAACGGTAAAGTCGTGATGTCAGGCATCTGGAGTGCAGGTATTTCTAAAAACCCTTACTGCGCCTTTAAATTTAAAGGGGGAGCGAAGGGCGATAGTGTCAAGTTCAATTGGAAAGACAACCAGGGTAATACTCGTACAACGGAAACCAATATTAGATAAAGTAGGATATAAACTTGACAGGTTTTCAAAACCTGTCAGGTTTTTTTTTGGTGTGATTTTTGCTGAATTTAAACTAAAATAAACTCATTCAAATAATAAGTTTCAAAAAAAACGATAGGATCATAAAATATGATAAAAACAATATTTTTAGCTAATATACTCATGTTATTACTCAGTGGTTGTAGTGGTGGATTATTGCCTTCTATAAAACAAACGACTAAGTCACCTTGGCAACATTTTGAGGAAGCCAAAAAGTCTTTTGACATAATCGCAGCACACCAAACAACTAGCGAAGATTTAAAACAGCTAGGTTTCGATCCATTTGAAACACCGAATGTGAAACTGATAACCTATCTGGAATTGCTTGAGAGATTTATGCCTAACCAATCTATTCAAATGGATGATCTGGATCCAGGCGTACAATCTTGTTTAAAAATGAGAGAGCTTTGTCAAGGCTATGAAATTTTACCCCAAATGTTGGATTCTAAACGCTATGGCAATGCCTTTCTTGATTTGTTTAATTTCAGACGTAAACAAATTACAACGGGTTGGAAATTTAATGCCCTCATTGTCTTAAAAGACGGCTTAGTGGTTCACAAAGTATGGGGCGGTGAACCGAATGTGTCTAAATTTGAAGATAAAAGGAACCCATTGGGACCACTTCAAGATATTAATAAGGTATTACCAGCGATTAAAATTTATTAATTTAGAATTAGTAGAAATCCCCACTCAAAGACTTCAACTCTTAATTCGCCTGTAAAACTAAAAGAAACAAAATACGATGATAAACACCCTTTCCCAATTACGCCAAGCTTTTTTAGATTATTTTGAATCTAAACATCATACAGTTGTTCCTAGTAGCCCTTTAATTCCGGCTAATGATCCCAGTTTGTTATTTATTAATGCCGGCATGGTGCAGTTCAAGGAGACTTTTTTAGGGCTTGAACAACGTAGCTATACCCAAGCAGCTTCTTGTCAACGCTGTTTACGGGCTGGTGGTAAACATAATGATTTAGAAAATGTCGGTTATACCGCCCGTCATCATACTTTTTTTGAAATGCTCGGCAATTTCAGTTTTGGCGATTATTTTAAATCTGAAGCGATTGACTTTGCTTGGACGTTTTTAACTGATGTTCTCAAACTGCCCCCGGAAAAACTCTGGATCACGGTTTATGAAAAAGA
Organism: Gammaproteobacteria bacterium; assembly: GCA_003645255.1. Classification (GTDB taxonomy): domain Bacteria; phylum Pseudomonadota; class Gammaproteobacteria; order Beggiatoales; family Beggiatoaceae; genus QNES01. The sequence goes on along the minus strand of QNES01000171.1, from coordinate 4,312 downwards.
TGATGAGACTGCTGATATTTGGTTAAAAACACTCAAAGTTGATCCTGCCCGCTTTTCCCGTTGCGGCGATAAGGATAATTTTTGGTCAATGGGAAATACCGGACCCTGTGGACCTTGCTCAGAAATTTTTTATGATCATGGACCAAATGTGGCAGGCGGTCCCCCTGGCACTCCTGATGAAGACGGGGACCGTTATGTCGAAATATGGAATCTCGTTTTTATGCAGTATAACCGCGATGCACAAGGGCAATTAACCCCGCTACCTAAACCATCTGTAGATACAGGTATGGGTTTAGAACGGTTAGCGGCGGTTATGCAAGGGGTGCATAGTAACTATGATATTGATTTATTTCAAGCCCTTATCACAGCTATCGCCCAATTAGCTGATTGCCATGATTTAACTCATAAATCATTGCGCGTAATTGCTGATCATATTCGCGCCGCTGCTTTTTTAATTATTGATAGTGTTGTGCCTTCCAACGAAGGACGGGGTTATGTTTTACGGCGCATTATTCGTCGTGCCATTCGGCATGGACATAAATTGGGATTGCGCGAACCCTTTTTTTATCGTTTAGTTGATGCCCTGGATGAACAAATGGGCACCGCTTATCCGGCATTAAGCAAAAATCGGTCCTTAGTAAAGCATATTCTTAAACAAGAAGAAGAACGTTTTGATGATACCCTGGACCGAGGTATGCGCTTATTAGAACAAGCCATTGCTGATTTGCAAGATGACATTATTCCAGGTAGCATAGTCTTTAAATTATATGACACTTATGGTTTTCCGACTGATTTAACTGCCGATATTGCGCGTGAGCGTCATCTCACATTAGATATGGAAGGCTTTGAACAAAAAATGGCGGTCCAACGAACTTTGAGCAGCGCAGCGAATCAATTTGGGCAGGATTTAAGTCAACCGGTTCAAACGACTGAATGCCAAAGCGAATTTACCGGTTATGTACAAGTGATTGACGACAGCACGGTAAGTGCTTTATTTTATGAAGGCAAAGCGGTACCTGAATTGAAAGTGGGGCAATCAGGTCAAGTGATTTTAGAACACACTCCTTTTTATGCAAAATCGGGCGGACAAATCGGTGATAAAGGTATATTGGTTCGAGACGAAACCCTTTTTCAGGTAGAAGATACGCAAAAAATGGGGCAAGCGGTGATCCATTTAGGGGTTCTTTCAAGCGGGATAATACAGATTGGTGACCAATTACAAGCCAAAATTGATGCATCCACACGTCAAGCCACCGCCCGTAATCATTCCGCCACCCATTTAATGCATGCTGCTTTACGGCAAATCTTAGGGGATCACGTTAAACAAAAAGGCTCACTTGTCGAATCAGAACGCTTACGCTTTGACTTTTCTCACTTTGAACCGGTGACACCCGAACAATTAGATCGGGTTGAACATTTGGTTAATCAACAAATCCTACTAAACACGCCCGTGCAAACGCGCATCATGGATTTAGATGAAGCCATGAATAGCGGTGCAATGGCACTATTTGGGGAAAAATATGATGAGCAGGTGCGGGTACTTTCTATCGGAGATTTTTCAACAGAATTGTGCGGAGGTACCCATGTCCGTCAAGTAGGTGATATTGGTTTATTCAAAATCATCATGGAAACAGGTGTCGCTGCGGGAGTGCGCAGAATTGAGGCAGTTACTGGCACTCGTGCCCTGGATTGGGTGACTGAAGCTGATCATAGCTTAAATCATATTAGCAGCTTACTGAAAACCAAACGTGAATCGTTAGCTGATCGATTGAGCCAATTACTTGAACAAAATCGCAGTTTTGAGAAAGAAATCAATCGCTTACAAGCGAAACTTGCCAGTAGCCAGGGTAGTGATTTAGCCAGCCAAGCTATCGATATCAAGGGCATCAAAGTGTTAGCAGCACAATTAGATAATGTCGATATTAAACAACTCCGCATCACTTTAGATCAATTGAAAAACAAACTTGGCACCGCTGCTATTGTATTAGCCATGGTTAAAGACAGTAAAATCTCGCTAGTTGCCGGGGTAACCCCTAACACAACAGCTAAAATAAAAGCAGGTGATTTGGTCAAACAGGTGGCTCAACAAGTGGGTGGTAAAGGAGGTGGACGACCCGATATGGCACAAGGAGGTGGAAATGAGCCTGCGAAATTAAAGGAAGCTTTGGAGAGCGTGACGGGGTGGTTAGAAAATCGGTTATAATATACGACTAACAGATAAATTTTGGACTTTTTTAACGGTTGGTGGGCAAAAAAAAGATTTGCCCACCCTACAGCATACTCATTTAATTTTGAACATAACGAGATAGAATTAACCATTCACAAACAAACATGAAAATTCAAGAACAAATTACCCAACTACGCAAAACGCTCAATGAGCATAACTATTACTATTATGTGCTTGATGAACCCCGTATTCCTGACAGTGAATATGATTATCTCATGCGGGAATTACAAGCACTTGAGGCGCAACATCCCAAATTCGTCACGCCGGATTCTCCCACTCAACGTGTCGGCGCGACACCTTTAAGCGCATTTGCTGAAGTGGTTCATACAATACCCATGTTATCTTTAGGCAATGCGTTTGAGGATAAAGAGGTCCGAGATTTTGAGAAACGAATTAGGGAACGTTTAGGGGGGGTAAAGATTGAATATGTGGCTGAACCTAAACTGGATGGGCTTGCGGTGAGCTTACGTTATGAAAATGGCTTACTGGTGAAAGCCGCAACTCGTGGTGATGGCTCTCGCGGTGAAGATGTCACCCAAAATGTCAAAACGATTAAATCTATTCCCCTCAGTTTGCGAGGTAATGATTTTCCAGATGTGCTAGAAGTACGTGGCGAAGTCTTTATGCCAAAGGCGGGCTTTGAAAAGCTGAATCAACAGCAAATAACAAAAGGTGATAAAACTTTTGCTAATCCACGCAATGCAGCGGCGGGGAGCTTACGTCAGTTAGATTCTCGGATAACGGCAACACGCCACCTGAATTTTTTGAGTTATGCGATAGGTGTGGTTGAAGGGGCAACTTTACCCAATAACCATAATGATATTTTACACTGCTTGCAAACCTGGGGTTTACCGATTCCTATTTATATTCAGTTGGTTCAAGGTATTCCAGGGTGTTTAAATTATCACCAAGATATATTGGCACACCGCAAGGCACTGCCTTTTGAGATTGACGGTGTGGTATACAAAGTTAATAGTATGGAGCAACAGGAAATACTGGGTTTTGTTTCCCGTGCGCCTCGCTGGGCAATTGCCCATAAGTTTCCTGCCCAGGAAGTCATGACACAATTATTGGATATTGATGTACAAGTTGGACGTACTGGAGCCTTGACACCGGTTGCCCGTCTTGCCCCAGTTAGCGTAGGCGGTGTCACGGTGACTAATGCAACTTTACATAATCAGGATGAAATTAGGCGCAAAGATGTGCGTGTGGGAGATACTGTCATTGTGCGCCGTGCGGGTGATGTGATTCCAGAGGTGGTGCGCGTACTTCCTGAAAAACGACCCGATAATACGCAACCCTTTGATTTACCTAATAAATGTCCAATTTGTCATGCTGATGTTGCGCGTGAAGAAGGAGAAGCAGTGATACGTTGTACAGGCGGCTTATTTTGCCCTGCACAACGCAAACAAGCTTTGCAACATTTTGTCTCACGGGGGGCAATGGATATTGACGGTTTAGGCGAAAAGTTAATTGAACAAATCATAGATGGTAACTTAGTCAATAATATCGCTGATATTTACACCCTTAGCCATGAACAATGGGCAGGGCTTGAACGTATGGGTGATAAATCTGCTGCTAATATTATCAAAGCACTTGATAACAGCAAAACGACGACTTTAATGCGTTTTCTTTATGCGCTTGGTATTCGCGAAGTGGGAGAAACTACTGCACGCACGCTTGCCCAGCATTTTGGCACCCTAGAAAAACTAAAAGAAGCGACAAACCCTGATTTGCAAAAGGTACCCGATATCGGACCTATCATGGCAAAACACATAGTCGCTTTTTTCAGAGAAGCACACAATTTGGAAATCATCCAACGCTTACAAGAAATAGGCATTCATTGGACAGAAGAGGAACCCGCTACGACGACCGCGCAGTCTTTAGTCGGGAAAACCTTTGTATTAACCGGCACCCTTTCCCAGATGACTCGTAATCAAGCCAAGGCACGTTTACAAGCATTGGGTGCAAAAGTCAGTGGTAGTGTTTCCCAAAAAACGCATATTGTGGTGGCAGGAGAGAAGGCGGGAAGTAAACTGGAAAAAGCCCATGCTTTGGGCATAAAAGTGATTGATGAAGCAGCGT
>QNES01000170.1 GCA_003645255.1 Gammaproteobacteria bacterium | reverse complement strand
TTTCGATTACCAATAGCAAATTGAGTTCTTTTGCGCAGCCAATAAAGATCAAGTGCATTGGTTTTTTTTGGAAAATTAATTCCTAACAATTTCAAAGTTGTTAATGCTATTTGGACTGCTTCCTGCAATTGCCCTTGAGCTATACATGCTTGAATTTTGATTTCATAGACTTTTATTTTGTCAAGTTCAATTTTAGCATGTTGCAATACTATTTGAGCTAATTCATTCATTTGCTCAAAATTACCATTGAGATACGCTATTTCCACCTTATGAATGTAAAGTGATAAGGTTAAGTCATAGCCACTTTGCCAACCATCATTTGTTAAATAATTTAATCCTTGTTTAAAATATTTTGCAGCGGCATCATAAGCAGTGGCAACCTTTGCTTTTTGCCCCGCCATCAAATTCAGTTGAGCAATTTCAAGTCGCTCGACTTGATTATTGAGCAATTCAATACTATGATTAAAATGCCCTACAATATCAAACACTTTTTCTTCTAGTGCGTCGGCGGGTGTATTTTTTAAGAGCAAACGACCGATTTGTAAATGCACAGTTTGTTTCTGCTCATTGTCAATCAGGGCATAAGCGGCTTGTTGAATGCGATCATGTAAGAATTGTAAATGGTGAATAATGAAATGTGAATTGTGAATATCACTACTACTCATTTCAAGTTCGGATTGGGGCAAGATTAATTCTTCCGTCAAAACAGGCATTAAGTCTTGAAAAGTATTGGATGCTGATTTTTCATAAATGACAGACAAAGTATCCAAATCAAAATGATTACCCACACAGGCTGCCAAGCATAAAACTTGTTGTGCGGATTCTGGCAATTTCTTCAATTTGCCAATCATCAATTCCACGACATTATCAGTGATATTGAGAGTTTCAATTTGGTTAATATCCCATGTCCATCCAAATGCTAAAACCTCCGATGTTTTGGAAACCTCGGATGTTTGAAACGTGAGCAAATCTTCTTCATACAAGGTATGCAGAAATTGATTGACAAAAAATGGATTACCACCGGTTTTACGCATCACTAAATTCGTCAACGAACCAACCACGTTTTGATGCAAACTCTCTGCAATCAACTGGTTAACATGTTCAAAAGTCAAAGGCTTTAAGGTAATTTGATTAATAGTGACATTTTCTTCGCGGAGCTTGTCAAGTGTGATTATTAAGGGATGAGTCGGATCAATTTCATTATCCCGATAAGCGCCAATCAAAAAGAGGGCGGTGTCATTTTTATCAGTCGTTATTAACTCTAATAATTTCAGCGTTGCTGAATCAACCCATTGCAAGTCATCCAAAAAAATCACCAAAGGATGTTCTGGTTGACAAAACACGCGCATGAAGTTTTGAAAAACCAAGTGAAAACGATTTTGAGATTCCGTTGGTCCTAATTGCAGCGCTGGAGGTTGCTTGCCGATAATCAATTCGATTTCAGGAAGAACATCAATAATGACTTGCCCATTAAAACCAAGGGCTGTTAATAATTTTTCTTTCCATTGGGCTAATTGGGTTTCACTTTCGGTAAGCAATTGTTGTGCTAATTCTTTAAACGCATTGACAATCGCACTGTAAGGAATATTACGCTGAAATTGTTCAAATTTACCTGAAATGAAATAGCCCTGTTTTTCGGTAAGCGATTTATAAATCTCTTTGACAAGCACAGATTTACCAATGCCAGAATAACCAGCAACTAGCATGATTTCAGCTTTTCCAGAAGCCACTCGTTCAAAAGCAGATTGTAAAGTCTCTATTTCAGATTCGCGCCCATAAAGTTTTTGTGGAATTTGAAAACGATCTGAAATGTCATGTTGGGCTAGTTCAAAGTCCAAACCTGCCAGGTCTTTCCGACCTGGCAGGTTTTCTTGGAGTTTTTCTAAATCAGCTTTAAGTCCCCATGCACTTTGATAACGTGCCTCAGCAGTTTTTTCTAATAATTTGATGATGATATTAGAAAGAGCAATTGGCAATTCGGGATTAATTTGATTAGGTGACACCGGCTGTTTTGCGATATGGCAATGCACTAATTCCATCGCATCTTTCGATTCAAAAGGCAGCTTGCCGGTGAATAATTCATAAAATGTCACGCCGAGGGAATAAAAATCGGTGTGATAATCCAAAGCGCGATTCATACGCCCTGTTTGTTCCGGAGACATATATGCTAATGTGCCTTCCAACCCATCGGGATTTTTCAGTGTCAGGTGTTGTTTTGAGAATTGAGTAGAAATTCCAAAGTCGATGATTTTCAGCACCCCAGTCGTGGGGTTGAAAATTAGATTGGCAGGATTAATATCCTTATGGATAATATTTTGCTGGTGAATTTGCCCTAAAATTTCGGTGGCATTTCTAGCCAGCGTGAGTAATTCATTCAGGGTAAAGGGGTGCTGCTCGTCTAGCCACATTTTCAGGGACTTACCCCCCAAATCTTCCAAGCATATCACCAACGTATTTTGGTGTTTTTCGAGACTATAAGCCTTGACAATGCCCTCTAAATCTGCTAAACGGCGCGTGATGTCATATTCTTGCCGATAGCGGATTAATTCTGCTGGCGTTGGGTAGTCTTCTTTCAAGACTTTAAGGATAACCGCTTGGTTATCTTCATCTCGCAAAGCACGAAAGACTTTGGAGTTAGTGCTTTCATAGATTTGCTGGGTGATTTGATAATTAGGAATATTTATCATAATTTTAAAAGGGCATAAATACTATTTTTCAAAAAAAGGCTATTTCTAACACGCTATTTTACAAAATTATCGTATAATATGAAATGTTCAAGCCAAAAACAAACAATTATAACAATTTAACTGATAACTGATAATGGATAGCAAAGTCAATTATGCCATCGTAGGTCTTTTTGTTATTATACTGAGTATCGCTTTAGTCGCCTCAGTACTCTGGTTAAGCGTTGGTATCGAAAAGAAAAGTTACCAAACTTATCAAGTCTATATACAAGAATCTGTGTCAGGGCTAAACCATAAGGCACCGGTTAAATATCGCGGTGTTGAAGTGGGTTATGTGCGTGATGTTGGTTTGGTGCTGGATCGTCCCCATGAGGTGCGAGTGCTATTAGATATAGAACAAGGTGTGCCGCTTAAACAAGATACCTTTGTGATTTTATCTGTCCAGGGTTTGACTGGGCTGGCGCATCTTGAATTAACCGGTGGTAGTTTGGATGCTTCACCATTGGTACGCGAAAATAGGCAGACGTATCCAGAAATTCAAACCAAACCCTCGTTGTTAGTCCGTTTAGATACGGCTGCTTTCGATTTATTGGACAACCTGAATAATGTTTCAATGACAGCCAATGCTTTTTTGAGCTATTTAAGTCCTGAGATGACAAACAATTTATTGGCTAATATCAGTAATTTATCTAGTGCAATGAATGTTTTGTTGTCTGACGAAAACCATGCTGCAATAACGAGTATTTTGCAGAATTTTGAAACAATTAGTCATAGTTTAGCCGCACAAACGGATAACTTTGATGCCGGCGTGTCAAATTTAGTACAATCGACGGCAAATTTGAGTCAAATGACAGCAAAAGTCACGAACCTTTTGAGCCAAATCGAAAATAATCTCGTGGCGGTTGAAGGCACTTCAAATGCTTTTGGTAAAATTGCGGGTGCGATTGAAAATACTTCCAACGCTTTTACAAGAACGGCGGATTCAATTAATGCGGTTGTCGGTTCAGTTGATAAAACGACAGTTGTTATTGGTGAAACGGCTTCTCATATCACGGTTGCAGTTAAAGAAAGTCGTCGAGATATGGATTACTTTACCCGCCAAGCACTCCCGGAAGTGACTAACTCTTTACGTGAATTACGGGTTTTATTAAATAATTTACGTAGCTTTACCCAAGAATTAGAACATAAACCAAATATGCTTTTATTTGGTAAATCGAAAGTACCCTCAGGTCCAGGTGAATAGGTGGCTCAAATGAAGATAAATCTTAAACAATTTCAAACAGGAATAATCTATAGTAGTTTAGTTCTATTTTTCTTATTTTTGTTCAGCGGTTGCAGCGGAATATCTGTAGCTGATACGCCCAAACGTACTTATTTATTAGATATTCCCTTGCCCCCCATACCACCGGTTAATCCAAATGGTAAAACGCTACTGGTATCCATACCCAATGCAGCACCGGGATTTGATACACCAGCACAATTATATATTCGTCATCAAAATGTACTGGAATATTATAGTAAAAGCCAATGGGTAGATACGCCGGCACGAATGCTATTACCCTTATTGGTGCTACGTATTGAAGCAACAGGACATTTTGCTGCGATATTATCGGCTGCGACTTCTCCTGTTGCGGGTGAAATACGCTTAGATACTGAAATCGTGCGTCTGTATCAAGATTTTTTGAGTGAGCCAAGTCAAGTGATATTAATGTTACGGGTACAACTATTAGATATGGTAGCGCGTCAAGTGATAGCGACAAAAGTCTTTAAAATTTTGAGCGACGCAGCGACTACAGATGCTCAAGGGGGCATGATGGCAACTAATGAAGCGGTAACCAGGGTTTTGAATGAAATAGCGGGGTTTGTTGTTAAACAGGTGGAGTAACGAGTTTATAAATCCGATTTTTGAAAAAATCGGATTTCTTTATTTAACTTGTGGCAGTGTTTAGGAACGATAAGGTTTTATACTAACGGGTAAATTTTGGACTTTTTTTTAACGGTTGGTTGGCAAAAAATACTTGCCCACCCTACATAACTGCTTCCAAACAACGTTTCTTATTTACGATTGGTGAGAAGCGGGATATTAGTTTTTGGTTCCCAGGGCAGCGAAATTGTGAAACGGCTACCTTTGCCAACTTCACTTTCGACAGTCATTCTACCACCATGCATTTTGGTTAAACGGTGAACGACGGTTAAGCCTAGCCCAATACCACCTTGTTTTCTGTCAATTCCAGCATCTAGCTGTACAAAGGGTTTAAAAAGGCGTTCCATATCTTGTTTCGCAATACCCTTTCCTGTATCCGAAATACTCAAGTCAAGCATACCCAGTTTAGTATCGCTACAAATGTCTAATTTGACCGTACCCCCTTCAGGGGTAAATTTAATGGCGTTATTTAATAAATTGACTAAAATTTGTTTTAAATAACGTTCATCAGCTTGCATAATTGTAGAATCGATAGTTGAGCTGATTTCAATTTGTTTTTTTTCTGCTAAAATCTTCACTTGTCGTAAACATAACTCACTCAAGGCTTTAGTCGAAATCGGATTGATTTCTAATTCCACTTCATCGATCTTGGCAAAATCAAGAATATCTTTAATCAAAGAATGCAAGCGGTGAGCATTTTCTACAATCAGATTGAGAGATTGAGCCTGTTGTGGATTACAAGAATCTTCCTGTAATGCCTCCGCGATTGGCAAAATACCTAGAAGCGGTGTGCGTAATTCATGACTCATGTTAGCAATAAATTCGCTTTTGAGTTTGGCAGCGCGAGCCAGTTCGGCATTGGCAAGTGTCAATTCTGCTGTACGATCTTGAACGTGCTGGGCTAACGAGGCGCGTTCTTGCTGTAAAGCTTCTAATGCTTGTACTCTTTCCAATTCAGCCGAAATACGGGTAGCAAAAATTTGCAACATTGACTTGATGAGTTTTTGGTTAAATGCCGGCTTACTGTCCATAATTATCATTAAACCAATGACACTGCCGCTAGAATCAAATAATGGGGTTCCAAAAAAACTCTCAATTTTCCTTTCCAGCAACATAGTATCAAGCGGAAAGGCTTGCCTCACTGCTTGAGGATAAGCATGGAGTGTGTTGCCATATAGGACTTCTTCACACAGACTATTATTTAAATCATATACCATTTCAAATCGCGAGTTGTGAGCAAATCCAGCGATTGTTTTCATTTGGTTAGGGTCATCTATCTTCAATTGGGCAATAAAAACATAATCGACTTGTAGCGTTTTCGCGAGATATTCAACGATCTGTTGCAAAAAATCGGCACCTGTTGTCGCTGAAACGCCTTCAACAATATTTCGCAGTGTTTCTTCGGCTTTAAGTAAATCTTGTATAATTTGCTGAATTTTTTGAATGGTAGGACGAAATATATAAAATCCTTCAAGTAGTAAAACCAAAAAAATGGAGAATGCTAAAATAGCCGTTATTATTTTTACTTGATTAAGTTGAATTAACGCTTCCGTTTCATATTGAGAGACTATTTCATCCATTAGCTGAACAAAGGTAACTTGTTCTGTGACAATTTTTTTGATAAATAGCAAAACATCTGCAGTCAAGGGGGAACCATCTTGCTCAATAATTGCTAATAAATTTTGAGCAGCAATATCTATTGCTTGATAATGGGGTTGTAAATGAGCGAATTTTTGTATAATTATCGCACTATTGTTGCCAGGCAAACCGAGTTCGGCATCACCTAATTGTAAGCCCTGATGGTGTTTTTTCCATAAAGTTAATATCCGACTTAATTTATTAACATATTTAAGCCGTTCTTTGGTGTCGTTGTTTAATTGAATAATCAGGGCAATTTTGCTCAAGCTTTCACTCAACATTCTCTGCTGCCCTGCTATATTAATGACATGTGCCTTGCTAGATTGTTGATATAATGCCCATTGGATGGAAAAAATGCAGGCAAGGGTGAGTAATGCGATGATACTGAGGGCTATAATATAAAATTTTGAAAGACGTTTAAATGTTTGCTTGGATGTCGTCTGGTTCATTGATTATTTTGTCCATATGTGGGTTAAATCATTTTTTATATAAAGCTATCCCACTATTCGTTAATGAAAAGTCTACTGATAACTGATAACTGATAACTGATAACTAATATGAATCGTAGTATGACAGCCTTTGCACGGCTTGATACACAAGAAACCTGGGGACATATTTGTTGGGAATTACGCTCTGTCAACCATCGCTATTTAGATATTTCTATCCGTTTACCAGAAGAATTTCGCCCATTGGAAATGAACTTCCGTGAACGTATTCAGAAACGTCTTAAGCGTGGTAAGATTGATGGTATATTATATTTTCAAACTAATAAAAATAATGGACAATGGCAAATCAATCCCAATTTAGTCCAACAATTATGGGAAAAAGTACAACAAATCAATGCCATAACCGGTAATACTATACAACCCAATCCGTTAGATATTTTACGCTGGCAAGGTGTGTTAGAAACCAACATAGTGGATGTAGAAGAAGTTGGAAAAACGGTGTTAGAACATTTTGATAGCGTTTTAGCGCAACTCATCACCCATCGAGAGCGTGAAGGAACACAATTAGCAACCTTGATTGAGCAACGCTGCACTGCTATTGTTAATATTGTCGTACAAATCCGCAATGAATTACCCCTTATTTTGCAAAGCCAACGGGAACGCTTGCAAGCACGATTAACGGAATTAGTTGAACTGAATAGTGAGCGGTTAGAACAAGAAATCGTTATTTTAGCACAAAAAATGGATGTTGCTGAAGAATTGGAACGCTTAGAAACTCACTTAACCGAAATACGTCAAACCTTGATGAAAGATCAAGCAATTGGACGACGCTTAGATTTTCTCACGCAAGAATTACACCGAGAAGCCAATACTTTGGGAGCTAAATCCAATCATATTAATACAAGTCGTTATGCAGTCGATTTAAAAGTGTTAATTGAACAAATACGTGAACAGACACAAAATATTGAATAAGGAGACGTTGTTTGAGTCAAGGTACTTTATATACAATTTCTGCGCCTTCAGGTACAGGTAAAACCTCTTTAGTTAAGGCATTAGTGGAAAATACAGAAAATATTCAGGTATCAGTATCACACACTACTCGCCCATCCCGTTCAGGTGAACAAAACGGGGTTCATTATCATTTTGTGACTGAAGCTGAATTTAGGCAAAATTTGGCAAAGAATTTATTTTTAGAACATGCCAAAGTCTATAATCATTACTATGGCACGTCACAATCCAGGGTAATGAAAAAATTGAATGCTGGCATTGATGTGATTTTGGAAATAGATTGGCAAGGTTCGCAAAAAGTTTGCCAATTGAAGCCGGATACGATTAGTATTTTTATTCTGCCCCCCTCACAGCTGGCTTTAGAAAAACGTTTGCGTGAGCGAGGTACTGATAATGATCAAGTGATTGCTCAACGTCTACGCAATGCAGCTCTTGAAATGAGCCACCATGCTGAATTTGATTATTTGGTAATCAATGATAATTTTTTAGAAGCATTGAGGGATTTAGAACATATTGTTTATAGTCAGCGTTTAAGGCAACCAGTTCAAGCCCTTAGACTTGAAAGCTTGCTGAAATTAATGGTTAATGCTTAATGGCTTTTGTACAAGACAATAAAAATGTCTTGTACAAAGAAGTCTTTAACTAAAACGGTTTAATCTCCACCA
>QNES01000169.1 GCA_003645255.1 Gammaproteobacteria bacterium | reverse complement strand
CTTGAAAAAATTCCGAACACCTATGTTCTTTTAATATAAATTTTTGTGGTGTTTTCATAATATTTGAATATACTTAGTTACCACAGGTGGAACATGTGTTAACTCACGCAACAAAACGGGAAATTATTTCAGGACCATTCCAAGAAAGCAACCATTCTGACTACCCTCATCAAAGAAGTATAATAACTGCAGCAACGGCACCCATACCGGCAACGCCCCCGGCAATTCTTTTGACCGTATCCCACCATTTTTCTCGTTCTTTTTCTTCTTTGTTCAGCCATAAAGCTGCCATTCTTTCAATATCTAAGTAATCTAATTGGGGAACCAATATCCGTGCTTCTTCAAACTTCGTTACCGCGGCATAAATATCTCCAGTGCGTGCTAATTCTTCTCCCTCCTCCATCAAACGTTGAGCCACATATTCTATTTCTAATGCTTTTAGCAAGGGTTCTAATTTAAGTGCTTGTTTGAACTTTGCCGCAGCCGCATCTATATTGCCTTCTCCTGCTAACTCAATTCCTTCTTTCAGGCGCAATTGAGCCTCTTTTTTCGCCGTCATGGTTTTTTCTAAGTTCACATAATTGACCAATTGGGGTGCCAATCCTTTGGCTTGTTCAAATTTATTCAAAGCCGCTTTGAATTGTCCCTTCTCTGCTAATTTTTTGCCCTCTTTAATCCAAAGTTCAGCCGTAATTTTAGCCGCTATGTCATCTGGTTTTAAGTTGAACAGAAGAGGATCAAGTTCCAAGGCTTCTTTAAACTTCACAACTGCCGCTTCAACGAGCTCATTTCGCGCTAACTGTTCGCCTTGTTCAACTAGTTTTTGTGCAACCTTTTTAATTTCAGGTGCTTGTAATCGGAAATCGAGTTCCCGTGCGAACTTAAACTTTTCTTTAGCGGCTTCAATTTTACCCATTTGTGCCAATTGTTTGCCCTGTTCAACCAACCTTTGTGCAATGGCTTTGTGTTCAGGTTCAAAATTTAACTGTCTATCCAATGCCAGTGCAGCTTTAAACTTGGCGACAGCATCTTTAATACGCCTTTTTCTGGCTAACTCTTCTCCCTGTTTCAACAACAATTGAACAAAACCTTGTATCTCATGAGAAAATCTCAATTGAAAATCAAGCTGTTGTGCCATTTTAAATTTTTCGATAGCGGAATTGATTTGCTTATTTTGCACTAATTTCTCACCTTCTTTCAAGTATAACCAAGCCATCGCTTTATTTTTTGGCTCAAAATGTAATTGATGATCAAGTGCCAGCGCCATTTTGAATTCTGCTATAGCCTCTTCTATTTTTCCATTTTGAGCTAATTGTTCTCCTTTATTCATCTGATGTTCCGCCACTGCTTTATCTTGCGGATCAAATTTTAATTGAAAGTCTAGCATCCGTGCCGCTTTGAACTTTTCTTTAGCCATTGCGATTTTATCCTCTCTGGCTAACTGTTTCCCCTCTGTCATCCGCACCACTGCAATCGCTTTATCTTTAGGGTTAAAATGTAATTGTGAATCAAACTCAAGTGCCGCCTTAAACTTCATGACAGCAGCTTCAATATGACCATTTCGTGCTAAACGCTTTCCCTTTTCCATTAACACATAAGCCATCACTTTGTTTTCTGGCTCAAAGTTTAAATTGGGTTCCATCGCCAATGCTTGCTCAAACATTGTGACAGCCGCTTCGATTTTTTCATTTCTCGCTAATTTCTCTCCCTCTTTTACCAACACATTTGCCGCAATTTGCTGGGTATTAAAACGAGCATCCACTCTTGATGCTTCTTGGAATGAAATAATAGCCGCATCAATATTACCCGCTCTGGCTAAAGATTTTCCTTGTTTAATCAAATAATTAACATAAATTTGGCGTACCTCATTCTCAGGTTCAAACTTAAAACAAGGTGCCATTTTTTGTGCGGTTTTAAATTTAATCACCGCCGCCTTAATTTGACCTTGTTGCGCTAATTGTTTTCCCTGCTTAACCAGAATTTGACTTTCGCCATCCGGTAAAGAAAATTGTTGACGTTGTTCAGAAGTCAAACATCGGGAAAGCTTATGATTAGCGTAATCAATTAAACTTTGAATTGATAAAATGCGCCAGCGACGAGCGGTTTTATCATTTGAAGCTGTGACGATGAACAGACCGTCCTGGCTGAAGGCAGCATAATTCACCTTATCTTTATGTCCAAACAACACGTTAAAAAGCTTACCACTATGAGTTTCCCATATACGGACAGTGTGATCATCCGAAGCGGTCACAACAAACTGACCGTTAGGACTGAAAGTGGCATGATTAACTCTATCCTTATGCCCTGCCAGCACGTTAAGTAGTTGACCACTATTAGCATTCCAAAGGCGAGCCGTGTTATCATAAGAAGCCGTTACGACAAACTGGCTATCAGGACTGAATGTAGCGTGATTAACTCGGTCTTTATGCCCCCCCAGCACCTTTAGCAGTTTACCACTATCTGTTTCCCAAATGCGGGCAGTTTTATCTTCTGAAGCGGTAACCACCTTTGCGCCATCGGGGCTGAATATCGCTTTCAAAACAGCAGCTTGATGCCCAGACAACACCCTCCAACGTTTTCCATTCTCCCACAAAGCAGCCGTTTTGTCGTTTGAAGCAGTGACAATAAATTGACCATCAGGACTGAAAGCCGCATAATTAACCCCTTTTTTATGCCCAGATAGCACGTTAAGACGTTTGCTGCTATTATTATTATTCCATAGAGAAAAAAAACGCCAACGCGAAGAAATTTGCCACAATTCAATCGTTCCATCATCTGAGGCGATGATCACTTTTGAACCATCTGGACTGAAGGCGACATGATTCACATCGTATATATGCTTAGAAAGTACATTTAAGAGTTTACCACTTTTCACTTCCCACAGGCGGGAAGTTTTATCATTGGAGGCTGTAACCACTTTTGAGCCATCAGGGCTAAAAACAGCATAATTAACCCGATTTTTATGCCCTGCCAATACCTTTTTGAGTTTACCACTTTCAGCCTCCCAAATACGGGCAGTATTATCATCGGAAGCGGTAATAACTTCTGAACCATCAGGACTAAAGTGGGCGTTAAATATACCAGAACCATGCCCAGAAAGTACATTGAAAGATTGGCTACTTTTAATCTCCCAGCGACGGGCAGTTTTATCATCTGATACTGTGATCACGAATCGACCATCAGGACTAAAACTGGCGTGATTCACTCCCTTTTCATGTCCGATGAGCAACTCAAATGATTGATTGTTTTGGCTTTCCCATAAGCGGGCTGTTCTATCAGCTGATACGCTGATAATGAATTGACCATCATGACTAAAATCAACGTAATTAACAGCGCCTTTATGCCCTGCCAACACCCGTTTCAATTTTCCAGTCTCTGTATCCCATAAGCGAACGGTTTTATCTTCTGAAGCCGTTACCACTTTTAAACCATCAGGGCTAAAGGCGGCATTCAAGACACGCGCTTTATGTCCAACCAGTACACTCTCAACTTTGCCATTGGTATTCCATAGACGGGCAGTCTGATCATCCGAAACCGTGATCACTTTTGAACCATCTGGACTGAAGGCTGCATTTAAGACACGCGCTTTATGTCCCATTAGCTCACTTTTAGGTCTGCCACTGTTAGCATTCCAGATACGAGCCGTTTTATCATCCGAGGTGGTCACGATTTTTGAACCGTCTGGACTGAATATCGCATAATTAATTCTATTTCTATGCCCTGTTAGTAGGGCAATACGTTTATTATGCTTGATATCCCAGATGTGGGCTGTTTGATCATCTGACACTGTGACGACTTTATTTCCATGGGGACTGAAAGCAGCATGATTAATGCCTTTTTTATGCCCAAATAGCTGCTTAATCAGTTTGCCAGTATTGGCATCCCACAAACAAGCTGCTTGCTCATTTGATACAGTGGTTATTACCAGGGTACCATTATAATTGAAAGCGGCTGATACCGTCGCCTTTTTATGGCTTGGATGATTTGTTATATCCCCTTGATGTCCTTGCAGTACGCTTTTAAGTTTACCCGTCATCGCATCCCATAAACGAAAATGTCCTCCTCTGTCTGCCGTGATGATACGCGAACCATCAGGGCTAAAAGCGACACGATAAAGCGTATCTTCATGCCCTTGCATAACGATATGTTTACGTTGATTCAGAATAGCTTCATAGAGCATTTCTTCTGCTTCAAGTAGATAAGGGCGTTCCGGCGCGAAAGTATATTTAGGTAAAGCTTCTAACGCTAATAATGTTCCATTAGTGATATTACCTTTTATAGTTTCCTTATGGGCTAATTTTGCCCACGATAAAGATTGGGCGCGTTTTGCCACGTCATTGGCATCTAAAAAACTACCAGGCTTTTTAAATATAAACTCCCCTTTTCTATCAAGATCGAGAAATCTATATTCAGGCGTTTGCTTGGCATTATTATTATTCACCACCTCTTTTATTAAACCGCCAAATAAAGTGCGTGCTGTAAAAACCGATTCTTCTCTTTTTTGTAAACCTTCTAATAAGGCTTTGGTAAAAACAGAATGTTTTCTCCCATTATCGCTTATCGGTTCATCGAAGCCACTCGCAATCAATATCCGCGACGGTGTGAAGGCATTTTTCAACAAAAATGTTTTATTTTCAGTTAAAATATAAGCAGGTAACTTTGCTAATAAATCTTGTTCAAATGTCTGTTTGCCAACGGTCCATTTTTGATGTGCCAAGGTGCCAGAATAACAACTGTCTGCTATGATTAAAACTTTTTTTGCTAGGCTATTCCCCAACTTAATTTTTTCCGTGATGATGTCGGTGCTAATCCAATGATTGTTTTCAGTTTCTTGTGTTGCATCGACAGGCAACCAATAAGCTTGATCATCTTGGTTTTTATAACCATAACCTGCATAATAGATCAGTAAATTATCATTTGCTGTCAGTTTTTTGCTTAACTCATTGACAGCATTGAGGATATTATCATAGGTGGCATTACCATTTAATAATAGGAATTTTTCATCAATAATGAAACCGTATTGCTCTTGCAAAACGTGAGCTATTTTTTGAGCATCGCCAACAGCCGTTTCTAATTTAGGCCATTGTTGGTAATCATTAATGCCAATCACTAAGGCATAATAGTGACCAAAAGCGGTATTAATAAGCTTATTCCAGTATGGTTCGCACATTTGCAATTTTTGTAATACTTCATCTTGCCATATCTTTACTGAATGGTTTTTTATTTGGAATATACTACGCCTATAGTTTTCCAGTTTTTTATTTTTAGACGCGCTACGATTTTCGATAAGAGTATGATTGATTAAACGCCTAAACTCTTTTATGAGTCGTTCTTCAATTGAGGGCAAGCCAAGCTGGTGTTTGGCTTTTTTTAGTATTTCTGGATATTCTATCCAATTTTCACACTCATTCAGGGATTGTGAACCATCGGGAGATTGCTCAACCGGTGCTGCTGATACCGGGAAAATCAAAAGACTTAACCAAACTAATAAGTTAAATAGCATGGTTATCATTTGGCGAGTTATTTTTTGAGATTTCATTTGTATAATGACATTTAATTTTGCGTCGCTTGATGATCGAGTTTCAAACATTAGACATTAAATCAGTATAATGTATAATATCTATTGTACACGATATTTTCGTTAATGGCAAAAACTTAATGGTTAATTTTTAGGTATTTTTAAAATTGACAAAAATATATAAATTGAATAAAATCAATGACTTAATGCTAATATGATAAAATTAATGTTTAGCAAGCTGGATATTTTTTCATTAAGCATTAAGCATTAAAAGGAACTCAAAATGCAACTGTTTAATAAAATTTACATTTTGTTTTTTAGCGTGCTATTGATAAGTTGGATGCTAAATGGATGCCAACGGACCGACGAGCAGGCGCTGACTACTGCAGAGCAAGCAGTTAAGTTAGCAGATACCGCTTTTATAAAATTAGAAGCGGCTACTGATGTCGCTACTACTATAAAAGCAGCTGAAATAACGGTTACAGCCCTCAATAAACTTACCGACGCGATTATTGTTTCCCATGATATGAGTATCACGACGGATGCGAGGGAAAAATTCGAGCAGGTTAAATTCAAAACGGTACAGCGTTTGCATACTTTCATTGAGCCAGGGAGTAGCGATTGCCAAAACATATTGGATATATTACTTCAATTGGATTCATCGGTAAAAGATTTTGCTTGTCAGCAGCGTGATGAAGATGATTTATTCAAATGCCATCTTGATGATGAAACACAACAATGTAAATGCACCCGAACTTCAGCCGGCACCTGTCCAAATAACCAAGATTGTATTCTTTTAGCTGATAGTACCTGTCAATGCGATAAGAAATGTGCCTGAAATAAAAAGGGTAACCACAAGGGATTACCCCTACGAAATTTTTTGATTATTAAAGCTGTTTCCTGATGGATACTCAATAAATCCGATTTTTTCAAAAAATCGGATTTCTTCTATTTCTGGAAAACCTAAAATACGCATACGACCATCTGCTTCAAAATGCACCTCTACATAGTTGCCTTCTTTAATGAGGGAAGCATCATATTGGGCAGTTGGAAAATGAATTTGCTGGTTTGAAGAACCACGCCATTGAAGATTGATATTGCGTAGGTTTGCTACATAACGCCCTGATACTAAAATATCTGTAAAAGGCAAGATTTTCGCTTTTTCATCGTTTATTATTTCCTGCCATTCATAACCGGTGAACACCATCGTATCCAAATCCACTGATTTGACTTGTTGTAATAACCAAAAAACATTGCTCAATTGTTGTAAGGGTTCACCTCCGAGCAAGGTAATGCCTTGAATAGAATCTATGTCAAGAATTTGCTGTAACAATTTTTCACGCGCTATCAATTGCTTGGGGCGTTTTGACAACATCGTTTTGTTCCAACATCCCCGACAGCCCAAAGTACAGCCCTGCACCCAGATGACAAAGCGTTCACCTGGTCCATAAATGAAACTACTGGTTTCTATATGTGCAATATTGAAAGGTTGGGACATTTTTTTATTCAGAGATCAGTCAAGAAATCCGATGTTTTAAAAACATCGGATTTCTATCTCACTTAGTAGGTGGTACGTACCAATTGTAATTGAATTTTGTTACCCTTACGAATTTCTTTGATGTTATAGCCCTGTTCTTTTGCCCGTTGTATCACTGCCTGCTTTTGTTGCTCTACGAAACGTTTACGTTCTTCTTCAAGCCGACGACGTTCTTCCGCAGCCAGACGTTGCTGCAAGCGTTCATAAGCTTGGTGATAGACTTTTTCCACGGCTCCCAAAAAGGCTGACACGGTTTTCCATTTATTAAAATTCAATTTTCGCCAAGGCGAAGAATCATGTTGAAAACGATAAGCACCTTGTTCATAGATAAAACGTTGTGCCCCATAATCGTCCACCCGTTCTGTCATAATGGCATTGCCCTTTTCCTGATATACCACCCCCAGTTCATCCAATGCTTCCAACAGCAAATCGCGTTGGGTAAAAGGGGTAACGGTTTTAACCACAGCACTCATTAGTTATGTACTCCCAAGAATGTTGAGAAATCGGATTTTTTAAGATTTAGAAATCCGATTTTTGAAAAAAATCGAATTTCTTTACCACGAATGAGAAATCCGATTTCTTTAAGATTTAGAAATCCGATTTTTGAAAAAAATCGGATTTCTTGACTCATTAATTATTATGTTCTTCCAACAGTTTGTTTTTTTGTGACTTTGATAGCGTTCTGCTGATAATACGCATCCGTTTTTTTCACTTCATGAATTGTTCCTAAATCTTCCAAAAGACTTTGCAATTCATCTAAACAGGCTTCACCCTGAAAACCGGCTGTCTTAGCCATGATTTGACCTTTTTCATCAATGGTAACAGTAATACGTTGTTCTGGCATTCGTTTTTCTCCGTTAGACGGGTGTCTAAGAAATCAGATTTCTTGAAGAAATCGGATTTCTCACGCCTTAGTTGGTGGTACAAAGCGTCGCTTTGAGACGCTCTGCATCTTGTTGCCCTTGAGCAAATTGCGCTTCTTCTGTAATGCACAACCAACGTTTTTTGTGGTGATATAGTTTTGTATCAAAAGCTGGGAGTTCTTCTTTTGGCCATTCTATAGTGAAAATCGTTGTTTTTTGGGTTTTCTTTTTGGAGTTATTCATGATACCGGTTAACGACGATTTTTCATGTTTAGTGGAGGCAACATAAATAAACCTATCCCCATGTTTTTCAATATCCTGTTGTAAATCAGTTACCTTGCCTTCAGCCAGCTTTAACTTATTGTCAAGTTTTTCCTTTTCTGTCTGACTGCGATTCCTAAAAATAGACAGGATTTCCTTGATACGCTTGGCTTCTGTTTTCTCATCTTTATTCAAAGCATTGAAAAAAGATTT
>QNES01000168.1 GCA_003645255.1 Gammaproteobacteria bacterium | reverse complement strand
TGTAGAGTTCGTTCTCAGAACGAATCAGCGGCAGGCGAAAGCCGCCGCACTTCCTAAAACCAGTTTTTATCCGCTGGATCCAGCCGCAAAAGGCAATTATGTGGCTCTTCACGGAAGTGTGTACTAATAGAGTATATTCCACACTTAGTCCTAATTACCGCAAAATCCGGTTGGATTTGCCAAAGTAGATAGCCGTCTCGGCTGTGTGTTGGAAAAACAGGCGAGACGCCTGTTCTACATTTCACCTCCCTCTCCACTCTTTGGGAGGTCACATACCTGAACAGTAAATTATTTTTTTTGTATAATCGACGGGACAAGCCCCAGTGTTGCTGTAAGAAGCAATACCATTCCGCCACATCCTAAGAGGATTGCATCGTAATTGCTCATTGTCAAACCGCAGAAAAGCCATTCTTTTTTCAGGAAATTAAAATTCAGAATACCTGCGCATATAATTCCCGAAAGACCAGTCCCCACAAAAAGCATTGTATTAAAAATTGACATTGCCAGAGCACGGTTGTGTGTTGGCATCAACGCAAACATTTCTGTGGTGATGGCTATGGAGCTTCCTGAAAAAATAAAACCGAAGGCAAAATTACAAATACCCAAAAGCGGCATTGTCAGAACAGGCGATATATCTCGAAAAATAAACAGTATCGAAAAGACCGCAAATCCGAAATGACAAATCAAGAAGACTGGTTTGGTACCTAAGCGATCAACAGCATGTCCTCCGACGTAAAATCCACCCAAGCATCCAAACAGACCAATATTGGCAAGCCATACGACTGTTTCCGCCTTCAGCATCATTACTTCTTTTTCTATCAACGCAAAAATGATTGGTGTGTTGGCAGTAAATATCATCAAAAGAAAAATATACGCGCCGAAAGACGCATAACAGTCCAGGCGGATAATCCTGCCAAGCGTAGACAAAAAAGGTTCTTTTTCAGGAGCGTTTTTTTTGTATTCGGGTATTCGCCTGTAAAATATACCCCGACCTATAAGCAGGACTGCAATCATCGCCATAATCAGTTGATAAGACGATTCACGTCCCTGAGCACCTATTATCCATGCCGCCAACCCTGAAAACAAAAGTCCAGCCACTTGAAAAGTTATTCGCAATTTGCCCCAGAAGCGACCGCGGATTTTTTCCGGCACTATGGGATGAACTAAAGGATACCAGGAGGCTGAGAACAGCGATTCGCCAAATGAAAAAATGACGATCCCGGTCAGCACAATGACCTCTTTGGTAAATAGTGTCGGTGCAAAACCTGCACAGGCAATCAGGGAAAACCCCAGGATATTCATGGCTAGTCCGGCAAAACCGATACGTTTCTGACCTATTTTGTCCGAAAAATATGCAGCTGGGATTCCCATAAAATTGCATATACCAAAAATGGAAAGATAGACAAGAACGCGTGCTTCGCTTAGTCCCATTGAAAGCATATACAAAAGCAGCAGGCTGTTTTTGAACGCAAGCACTCCGTGAACGCCAGAGGTTTGCGCCAT
Source organism: Gammaproteobacteria bacterium (assembly GCA_003645255.1). Lineage (GTDB taxonomy): Bacteria > Pseudomonadota > Gammaproteobacteria > Beggiatoales > Beggiatoaceae > QNES01. The sequence goes on along the minus strand of QNES01000168.1, from coordinate 6,950 downwards.
AATAGCCGCAAACCTACCCCGCCGTTGCTCTTTCTCCTTAGATATGTTTGTGTTGTCAGTCATATTTTTCACCACTCAATTATTTTATCAGAAACAAATCTTTTAACTTTTTTCAATCGAGCACTATTACTCCTGTAATGTTCCCGCTGATAGAGAGGATAGTTTTTGCCCGGAGGGTCAATATTGACAACAGTGTTCCCTTTGATTATCAATGTATAGTCAACGCCGCCTATCCTTTCCTCCACGGTTCTTTCCCCAATTGGAAATGAAATATCAACCTCATCTCCTTTTTCCATAGAACCCAAAGCCAGATAACGGTCTTGCCAGATGAACTCACGCACCTTGTTATTGACCGTACAAGATACATACTTACTGTCGTTTGCAATCCACTGGGGCATACGGACTTCCAGACTCTTGCAAGCTTGTTTTATTTTGACTTTTACACGACCTTCGTAGGGAATGTAGCTATCCACATCCGCCCAGGGTGAGGCTCGGTTGAGTAAGAGATTGATTTTGAGTTGACCCTCATCGTACTGAAGCATGTGTTGCCAGATATAAAAGATACATCTTGCCCCGCTGCCCATACAGCAGTGCATAATACCCGGCCCCTGCCATCTCTGCCAGTCATCAGGGTTGGATGCTACCCAGTCGTTACCGCTGGACCAACCGGCAAATGAACCAATATTGCGTTCAACAACTCTGTCCGAAGTTCCATCGGCTGGTACAGGCTTTTCTGGTTGTGATTTAGCCATATCTTTGAGCCAGTCGCAACTGGTCAACTGATTTTCAAAAAACTGGTTGCGAATCCATCTGTCCGCATCGTCCCAGTAATCGCCCCAACCAGCTGCGGAGAACTTGAGCGCGAAACCAATCATATCCGTAGCCTCACAAACTTCGGCAGTTGGATAATCAGGGGCAATGTATTCAGGGAAAAAACCAACCAGTGAATTACTTTTTGTTATTGCCCACTCAAAGCTCTTTATGAGGAATTTTTTAAGTTCAGTGTCTTTGGCAGCTACCGCATAATCGACCATTCCAAGAAGATGCATAGCGTGGCCGTGAAAATGATGCCCTGGATGATGCCCCATCGTACTGAGAGTAAGATAACGTCCCTCGTTATCGTAGTACTCGCTATGATATCTTATGCTATTGATTAATTTTCCGGCTAGAACTTTTGCGGGTTCATAGCCGCTTTCACGATAGTATTGACTCAATCCGTATATCAAACGGCCATACATTGCCCCTTCCTTGAATATTTCTGATTCTGCACTGGGAACAATTTTGGCGTTGGGCTCTAAAAATCCGTCAGGAAAATACGCATAGTCATCTTTATAAATGGCGAGTTCGCTAAGGCGATCTATCATACGTTCTATCATTTCTTTCCATTTGGGATTTTTGTCCAGAGAGTAATAGAACATCATGGTGCCAATCATTCGGTTACAGGTAAAAGGATGAGTTAATTGGGTTACAGATTCATCCTCAAGGTCCGTGGTCGTACCATCAGCTCGAAAAATAACAGAAGCCATATACGCATTATTGCGAGCCCATGGACGACCTTTCAATGGCAGATAATAAAGACCATCAGGGCCGATGGACTTTTGCAAAACATCCATCCAAGTATAGTCAACTTGGCCGTTCAAGTCGCTGCCTGTGACAAGACGCATCATGGGAAGTGTTTCGATAAACTTATTTTGAACCCAGTCATTCCAGTCATGCAACATTACCTGAGGATTGCGGAAGAAATCCACTATCCAGTAGAGTTCATAGTCGGCCTCCGGATCCAGCGGACCTGTAAGTCCATTGAGTGCAAGTGCTGCTCTTGCCTGAATATCCAATGTGTCTGGAACCATAGCTTCATAGCTGGTACCCGAATAATCCGGTAGTTTAATTGCCGAAGCTTCAGGATTGATATATTCTATTTCGCTGCTTGGTATTGGCTCAACCTTAGCTTCATAGACTAAGCTGTCTGAGATAAAAAATGTTTTGTTCTGCTTTGCCGGTACCGGTAGTCGGACTTTCACTGTTGTAAGCGGCTCGTCTTTCATGTCCGTAAAACGTGCCATAAAGTTGTATCCACCGGTGTTTTTCTCGATTTTCAGAAGTAAGATGTTAGAACCTTTTTTAAGTTTGACGACCATTGCATTCTGATCCATTGCCGAGGCGCGGACAACACGCTCGGAACCAACCAGTTTACCGTTTAACCAGGCCTTGAAACCATTATCGCTGCCGACTTTCAGTTTCGCATCCATATCAGCCGGTGATTCAATGTAGCAAAAAGCATATCCGATTATAGTATCTCGTTGTGTTCCAGCTATTCTGCCGAACACGGCATTCAAATCAATAGCATAAGAACCCTCTCTATAGTCCGTCATTACTCTGACAGGTCGCCAAATAAGGGTTAGGTTTTCTCTGTCCATCGCAGGATTTCCTGAGTCATAACTCATTTTTGATTTATAACTCATTTCTGATGTAGGCATAATTTTTGTTTCGCCGCCATCGCTTGCCAGTAAATCAGTATCCCAGTTAGCCAAATTGGGCCATTCGCCCGGATTCGGAAACGGCCCGCAAGTTAACCAATCACAGATGAATCCACTTGTATTGACAGAATACTCTTCTGTTGGACAAATGTCCTCGTTTTCTTTGTTTTCCATTTTTCTTTCAGTCATTTTTTTATTCACCTTCATCGTGTATAATTTGTTTCATAAATTCGCCGGGGTTTTTAATACAATTCGACAGCGCAGTGTATTCACAACTGGCTTTGCGTATTCGCGAAGCAACGAAGTGGCAATCATTGTCGACAGAATCATTTTTTTAAGAAGTTTAGAATTTGTTATTCTTCTTCGTTTGTAGTCTTCAGTTTTTTCTTACTGATTACTGACAGCTGGCTACTGACAACTTTTCTAATATGTATTTCTTCCATTAATCGGTTGACGATAGCGGGCGACGATAGGGGTGGACGATTAAGATAACTTCCTAATCGTAATCCGCTATCGTCGTCCATTCTCGTCCGTTCTCGTCCCCAAGCTTCCGCTTGAGGACGAGGGGAAAACCCGTTATTCTTTCCGGTCACAGGGAACCGACGGAGTAAGCACAGCGTGTTCCGGTGGTACAACTGCTTTCTCTTTCGGTTTAGGAAGGGCAGCTAGTTGTGGACAGTAGTCATAAGGTATGCGTTTCACATCCATAATCATAGATATATTCCGCATATCAGCAACATATTCCCAGACAACTTCACCTTCCATCGTAACTTCAAACGTACGGTTGCCCCATGATTCAGCAATCAGTGTATTGCCGTTTATCAAGCGTTCACAATGACCACCGTAAGCGTTGAAGAAATAATGTTCATTGTCATAAACCCACACAACACTATTGGAACTTGGATTAAGCTCAAGGGCAAACGAACGGCCTCCGTGATTGGCAAAACGTAATGGCGACTGTCCATTATCAAAAACAAGGATATTACCTTCACCGGGATAGCCTTTTTGAATCATGAACGGCGAATGCTGGCCGGACAGACCGCCATAGTAGTCACCGTAATAACGCCATATTATCTCACCCGTTTCTTTTTCAACGATGAATATGAAACCAAGGTTACGCCCGCTGACAAGAAGATTGCCCGGTTTGAAACGCTTATCACCCTGGTCATACCACTTGTTTTCCGGTAATGGCTGGATGTTATTGAAATGGCTCCAGTTAGCATCCGGATCATTTTTACACCAGGCATTCAGATCCAGATGTTCATGACATTTCCAGTCCCAGATTAATTCTCCATCTGGTGTAACTTCGGCAATGCAGTCTGTGATCATGTTTTCCATATTACGCCGTTTCGGGTCTGATATACTCATACGGGCGGCATCAGGCATAGGCATTTTGTACATTACGAGAGTATTGCCATTTTCAAGTCTCCATGCTGACGAACCCGGCGAACGAAGCTCTAGTGGAATAGAATATTCCCATACTACCTCACCGTTCCAGTTATATTCACGAGGATCACCGCTTTGCTGCATGGATATGATAAGAACATTCCCGTTTTTTTGAAAGAATGGTGCCCTAACACAATCGGTAGATGCTTCCCAATTATGAACGGTAGCTCCGTTCATGTCAATAAGTGCCAAGCCACCTTCAAAGTTTCCCATATCTTTGTCTATGGATTGTTGAAACATCCTGGCGCGTGCACTCCAACCTTTAAACTGGTTCAGTAATGTATAACCGTTACAACATTTTTTTGGATTGTAAACCGTCGTTCCTATCGGATAAACCGTATTCATTTTCTTACCTTTTTTTAAGTTTTTCGATTTATTTCGTGAAAGACACCGCGTCTTTCACCGTTACATAACAAGCTGTTGTTTTTTAAATAATTACCTCCATATTTTTTTGTTGGTTCTGTCAAAAGCTTTTAACGCCCCTACACTCTGTCGATTGGGGTTTAAGGATGAATTGCCGTTCTCTCCCAGTTTTCCTGTCTTTTCGGTTGACGACTTTCTCATCGTAATCCGCTATCGTCGTCCGTCATCGTTCACCCTCTTCACTTTTTATCTCATTTTGACAGTTCCTTAATTTCTTTACCATTTGATGATTTTATTTGATACAAAACGTGTTTTCGTTTTCATCGGAGCCTTTTTCGCCGTCTTCATGTGGTCGCGGAGATATATGGGGTAAACATCAGGAGACTCGTTTCTTGGGCCGATATCGACCACCGTGTTGCCGCGGAAAGCGATTTTGTAATCAGTGTACTTGTCCTTCTCCGATTGAGCTATTAGGTGAACAGTTTCTTCGGCCATCGGAAAATCGAGCTGCAATGTGTCACCCGGTTTCATATCATCGAAGACCTGGTAGGCTCCGCCAACGAAAGGTGACAAACAGCGATCCGTGCCATTAACTCTAGCTCGCAGCTCGCGTCGGTTGACCCAGGCGGGGATGCGGACAGAAATTCGCTTTGCCGTCTTGTTGCGCATGACAACTTTACCCTCGTAAGGCAGGTAGCTGTCGATATCCAGCCACATAGAGGCCCGGTTCAAAAACAGATTTACCTGCACCTGGTCGCCCTGGTTCTCCAGAATTGACTCCCATGTACGCGATAAGGCACGACCTGCGGTTCCAGTACAGCACTGTAGGTAACGCGCAGGACCGGCATGAGTGGGCATCATGTCGTTATTATAGAGTCCCACCATACGCTCGTGTACATTATCGGTGCAAATTCGCCCGGGAGCGAAGTTGTCAGGCAATTCGATTTTTGGTCTGTTTTGCGCCATGCGTTCCAGTAAATCTTTGCGCAGGAACTGGGCTTCAGCCATGTGGTTACGGATGAGTCTGTCAACGTCTTCCCAATAATTGCCCAGTCCGGCGCGACTCAACTTGATCCCAAAGTCTATCATATCACCCAGTATGCAACCTACTTCATTAAAAATTACCGGATTAAGTAGGCTACGATTTTGCATGTCGGTGTAGGAAAACTGCCCGATGCGACTGATCCCGTAGGTTCGTACATAGTCGTAACCTGAGCGGACAAAATCTAAAACTCTGCTATCTCTCGCTGCCAGTCCATACTCCAGCATCGCTTTTAGCACATGGAGATAATGGCCAAAGTGCCTGCTAAAGTGCGCCTGGTCGGCCGATGACACATTTTTCGGATCGGCAAGGTTGCCCCAGAAGTGACGTTTCATTTCGAACTTAACCAGTCTGCCGGCAAACTCCAACGCCTGCTCATCGCCGCTTTGGCTGGCCCATAGCGACATACTGCGCATTACTCTATGTATGCACATAGCTTTTAAACCATCTTCAGGACCTTCACCATGGATGGTAGGTTCGTTGGTATCCGGCCACCCCGATCTCGAGCGGGCGTATGGTATTGCTCCCTTGCCACCATCTGGATAATATGCGTAGTCATCCTTTATGATTGCGATATCTATCAAACCGCGAACCATGGCACGAATTTTATCTTCACACGGCGTAACGCCAAGACCATTACGAATAACCATGGCGTAGAGCATGAACTCATTCGGGATAATAGCTGCAAAGTCTATTTTTTTGATAGGGACTCCCGGATAGTTCGTATACCCACCTTCGTAATTCCATGGTTGTTTAGGGTTGTATTTGACGTAGAAGAGCCCATCTTTTTTGTCCAGGCAACTAAACAAGTGTTTCTCCATGCCCTCTTCGATATCCAGAAACTCCTTGCTTCCACAGGTCGCGCGGAGCTGCGCCATAGCTTCCCAATTCTTTTGAGTAAGGTCCAGGTCGTAATAATTGTGTTGCATGTAGGCCGGGTTATTGGCCCAGAATATCTCTGACCATATCAAGTAGTCGTTGTCTGGATCAACTGTTCTCGCAATTCCGCCTAAGGCTATTTCCGACCGGTGTGCAAGGTCGAGAGTGTCAGGCACAGTCGCTTCATAACGTTCTTCTTTCTGCTGTTTCATTTTTGTTTTTTCCTAATTAGTTTGGTAATAGTTTGTTTTATAAATTAATTTTTATTAATAATTTTTACCAGCAGAGAGCATGGCTTTCTTTCATCTTGAATTTGTCTCTGTCTATCAGAAAACGGTTTACCTTGTGCCAGCGGGTAGAATTTTCACGATAATGCGCTCGTTGATAAATGGGGCAGTGTTGACCCTGAGGACTGATACCGATAACAGTATTGCCTTTGATACGCAGGGAATACTCTTTGCCCATTATTGTGGTCTTTTCGTCCCGTTCTGAAATAGGAAATGACAGTGTTGCCGTTTGACCAGCGTTTACATCGCCAAGCTGGGCATATCGACCAGAGAAACTAATATCTCGACTTTTTCCATCTACCGTAGCGCTCGCATCTTCCGGCTTAACCCATTCAGGAATGCGAATCGAAAGTTCTACCGCTTGCTTGACCTTGACATCCACCTGTCCTGTGTAGGGGATATGACTGTCAATATCCGCTACTTCTGATGCTCTGTTCAAAAGCAGGTTAATCTTCA
>QNES01000167.1 GCA_003645255.1 Gammaproteobacteria bacterium | reverse complement strand
TCAAATTTTGAGTAAAAGTCACCAAGAATTCTTATGATGACTTGGTAGAGGATGTGCAGTTCATCCATCGTTGCGTCACACCTAAGTTTATTTAGGTGGACACATCAGCAAAAAAACTCAAAAGTCACATTTTTAGTAACTGTGAACTATCGAGCATGGTGGAATATATAAATTGACTAGGAATACTATTTTTTAATAATAGTATTTCTTTAAGCCTTTTGATTTTAAAAACTATATAGGTTCATGAGTTTTAGGGATCATAAAACAAATACTTAAATAATTGATAACTGATTTTCACGTAAACGTTTTGGAACTGATAACTTTTTACTGAATAGAACCGCTCATTTGTTCAATGGCTTGTTGCTCATCTATGGGCAATTTGAAACCAGCAACTGATTTTTTCAATTCATTAGCTAGTTTCGCTAAACGCTCAATAGAAGCAGCAGTTTCATTCGTACTATTAGAGGTTTGAGTTGTAATCTCTTGAATAATGGTCATCGTACCCGAAATATTTGAGGCGACAGCAGCCTGAGTGCGCGAGGTTTGTGAAATACTATCAATTTGTCCGGCTAACTGTACTGAGACTTTTTCAATTTCCGTTAAGGCACCACCTGCGCGTTCAGCTTTTTTAGCACCTGATACAACACCTGAGGTGCTTTGTTCCATTGAATTAACAGCCTCGTTAGTATCACCTTGGATAGTTTTCACTAACGCATCAATTTGTTTAGTAGCATTACTAGAACGTTCAGCTAATCGTTGAATTTCATCAGCAACCACAGCAAAGCCACGTCCTGATTCACCTGCCATAGCGGCTTGAATGGCTGCATTTAGGGCTAAAATATTGGTTTGGTCTGCAATGTCATCAATTAGTCCAACAATATCTCCAATTTCCTGAGCACTTTCACCTAAACGTTTAATCCGTTTAGAGGTTTCCTGAACTTGTTCACGAATGATGTCCATTCCCGCCGTCGTGTCTCGCACCGCTTTAGCCCCTTTGCTAGCAATATCAACCGATTTTTTAGCGACTTCAGCCGATTCGATGGCATTCGCTGAGACTTTTTTAACGGAATTAGCCATGCCAATAATAGCTTGCCCTGCCTTAGCAATTTGTTGGGCTTGACGTTCACTGCCATGAGTAAGTTGTGTTGCCGTTTTCCGAGAACTCTGCGCTGAAGCGGTTACTTGTAGTGCCGTTTTATTAATATTGATCACTAAATCCCGCAAAGCTTCAATTGAAAAATTGATAGCATCCGCTATTGCACCTGTGAAATCTTCTGTGACTGTTGCATTCACGCTTAAATCACCATCAGCCAATTCAGATATTTCACTCAGCAAACGTAAAATAGCTTCTTGATTACGTTGACTATCTTTCTCAGTTTCTTCTAAACGTTGTTTGGTTTCCAAAGTACGCACTTGATTGATACGAATAATGAGGTAAGCCAACACTAAAAATAGAAGCAGTACCACCACAGCCAATACATTACCTAAAAATGGTGAAACAAAACGTTGTTTTGAGGCATCAACATAAGCACTCTGGAGCTGTTCTATGCGGTCCAAGATTGATGGATTGAGTTCCATAATCACTTGCAAAGCATCTTTAGCATTATACAATTCATCTGATTTTTCCAAGAAAAAATCAATTTTTTCCATGCGTTCATCAAATAAATTTTGTAGTTCTTCAATCACGCCTTGTGCCGCACTCGAAGACACGGGTGGGATATTAACTGGCATGTTTTCTTCTAAATCTTCTTCACTGCCTGACATTAAAATAGTCAAAGCATCACCAAACTGACTAATCGCATTATCTAATTGTCCTTCCGCACTTATCGCTTCTTTTGGATCGTTGACAAATGATTTTCTAATGTTAAAGGCAATATGTTCAAGCCACAGCAACTGACGAGTTGCCAGATACATTTGATTTTGAGTCGCCTCCCCAGCAATCATCATCTTGATCATTTGTTCCGTTTTTTCAACCAGAACAACCGTCACATCCATCAATTCAGTTAATTCACCATAGAGACTAGTAACAGCTTCTTGAGTTTTTAATAGCTCCTGAATACTTGTCTGTGCATTGGTTTCTGCATTCCCCCATAAATTGGACAAAGCGGTCAAAGCGGTCATTGCTGAAGGGGGGGTACCCGGCATTCCAGACGCTAGATCACCGTCCTTATTACCGTCCTTCAGCTTTTTTAAGAGATTATTGTATTCACTTAGTGAGCGGGCAAGGGCCTTAAAACTAAAATCATTTCCCTTAGCCGCTCGTGAGGCTTGTTGAGTGATTTGTTGCGAGAGTAAACGTAGTTTTGTTACATATCCTAAGTATTCTTCATCATATTTGTTATCTCTAGCAACCAGGGTAAAGGTAGCAATCATTAACCCAAACGACAACAATAAAACGATAAAAAAGGCAATTAGCCAAGTATTCGTCGTACCCAGTGTTTTGAAAGACAATTTCATATATTAATTACCAGTTATCAGTTATTCAGTTATTCAATTATTTTTTTGAAAATTTTATTTTTTAAAACAATGCCGTTAAATAAATACTGGATACTATTATGACAAGTAACCCCGTTTTTTGATTTCGAGGTTTTTCACTAGTATTTTGTATGTTTTATAAGATTTGATAATGTTATAACTGATAACAAAAATCCTAAAGGGCAGCTTTAAGAAATAAATCACTTTTAGCAAGTACATACATGTCAAATACGGTCCAAGTTATTTTCCCGTTTATAAACAATCCCTTCGCAAAAGGGGCTATCCAAGCTTCGGTGCAAGGCGTATCTAAATCTCTTGTATGCTCTGGAAAATATTTGATACCAAGTACTTCATCAACCAATAATCCAGCTGAAATCCCAGCCTGGTTAATAATTAACATGCGTGTGTGCCTTTCTATGCTAATGGGTTTGCCATCTAAACATCCACTCAAATCAATGACAGGTAAAAGTATGCCACGGATATTAGCCAAACCTTTAACCCAAGATTTTGCCCCCGGCACTTTAGCTAATCGACCTATATAAGGAAGAATTTCGCGTATTTCATTAAGGGACGCGACTAAGTAATTATCTGAAACCTTAAAGGCAATACCCCGCCACATCGGTTCAACCTTGTCATGATGTGGCAGCCCTTTTGCCCGTTGTTTGGCACACTTAGAGAGTTCTTGTAACCACTGAAAAGGCGATTGTGCTAACATGTTCATCCTAATTAATTAATAAATTTTTTGACCGTTTCCAATAACTTTTCCTTAGCAATTGGCTTGACCAAAAAATCTTTGGCACCTTGCATTAAACCCCAGGCCTTATCACTTTCCATATTTTTAGAAGAAATAATCACGACTGGAATGGAATTTGTTTTTTTGCTTTTAGTAATCTTGCGAGTAGCTTGAAAACCATTTAAACCTGGCATAACAACATCCATAAGAATGAGGTTAGGTCGAATCTCTTCAGCCTTTTGTATGCCTTCTTCACCATTTTCCGCCTGACTGGTTTGATAACCTTGTTCTTCCAACATATTTTTGACGCGGAAAGCATCCGTTTTAGAATCATCTACTATTAATATATTAGCCATATCTCTTGACATTTAGCAAGTTTAGTTTTTAATGGGCCGCTTTCACATCTAGCACATAAGTTTTTATGGCATTCAATAATTCTTCGCGTGTAAAAGGTTTAGTCATATAATGTTCAGCCCCAACAATTCGACCACGAGCTCGTTCAAATAAACCATCTTTACTAGATAACATCACAATGGGAATTTTTTTAAATGTTGGATTATTCTTAATCAAAGCACAGGTTTGATAACCGTCAAGACGAGGCATCATAATATCAACAAAAATAATATTGGGTTGATGTTCCATTACTTTTGATAAAGATTCAAATCCATCCGTTGCCGTAATGACTTCACAACCGGCTTTTTTTAAAAGTGTCTCTGCAGTGCGTCGAATAACTTTACTGTCATCTATCACGACGACTTTAATACCTTTAAAATTGGTTTCGCTACTCATTTCAGTTATCAGTTATCAGTTATCAGTTATCAGTTATCAGTTAAAATTCATTTTTGATATCCAATTCCTAATTTAGATTTAGCGGTTGTGGGAGGGATTTGCAACCGTCCCGCAAAATATTTTTCTAATATGACTTATTTTAAGATCGAAATTCTATTGTTAAATAGAAACATTTATTGATAAATGTCAATCAATCCAAACATGTTATCCCCTTGCCATTGTGTAGGGTTACTTTTTTTTCTTGTTTGGCAAAGCCCGAACCGGTCTTTTTCCTGTCTTTTAAAATGATTTTACCATCATACTGTATTTAAGTCTCTTTTGTCAACAAATTTATTAGGCATCATTGATACACCATATTTTATAGCTTAAACTATAATCCATGAAGATTATTGAAACACACTACTTTAATGTTATGCTCTATGAGACTTAAGCAGTTTATCATCACTCTTAATATTTGCTCTTCAAGTTTTTGATGTTATTTGTATCAATCAATTTTTGAATGTTTAAATAAGCAGTGGTTTACAAAAAACTTGAAGTTTGAGTTAATAAAATATTTAGTTAACAATAATTTGTTAATTAATTTTCGCCAAATTGTAAAAATCATAAATTTTGTGCATAAGTCAAATATTAATTTTATTCAAAATAAAAATCCGTATTTTTTAAAATAGCAAAATTTTAAAATTTGCGAAGCTATTGTTAATAAATACGCTTTTTTATCAATTATTATTCATTATTTAGTAATCAATTATTAATTCTTAATTTCTAATATGGATTCCCAATCTTTAAATACGATTCCACATCTTACCACAGTATTGCAGGAACCGCTAGAAGATTTACAAACACATTTGTTCAAACACAGAACAAAAATAGAACAATGGTTACGTCTTCAATGGCAAGACACACCGGCACCTTTTTATGCATCTGTTGACTTGCGTAATGCCGGATTTAAATTGGCACCGGTTGATACTAACTTATTTCCGGCGGGTTTTAATAATCTCGATCCAAAAACGATACCATTAGCTGTTCAAGCGGTGCAATCTGTGATTGAGCGCTTAAATGTGGGGGCTTATGGTATTTTACTGATACCCGAAAATCATACCCGTAATTTGCATTATTTGGAAAGTTTAGCCACTTTATATGATATTTTACAAAAAGCCGGCTATGAAGTACGTATTGGATCTATGTTGCCTGATCTACTTGAACCCCAAACATTAACCCTACCATCAAAACGACGTTTGCGACTTGAACCTTTAATTCGAGAAGGTGATTGTATTAGTGTCAAAAATTTTGTACCTTGTTTGGTGTTATTGAATAATGATTTATCTTTAGGGCGTCCACCCATTCTTGAGGATATACATCAGGAAATTATACCCCCATTACAGGTAGGCTGGTCTAGCCGCTTAAAGTCAACTTATTTTACTCATTATCAAAAAGTTATTCAAGAATTTTCTAAGCAAATTGATATAGATCCTTGGTTAATTGATCCACTATTTAGAAATTGTGGGGAAATTAACTTTCTGAAAAAGGAAGGTTATGAGTGTTTGGCTGATAATGTCAATATATTATTGAATGCTATCCGACGTAAATATGCCGAATACGATGTACACCACCCACCTTTTGTAATAGTGAAAGCGGATGCTGGTAGCTATGGTATGGGAGTGATGACCGTACATGATGCCGACGATATACTTGCTCTCAACCGTAAACAACGTACTCGTATGTCATCCACTAAGGAAGGTAAGTCTATTCGCCGAGTTATTTTGCAAGAGGGTGTGTACACCTTTGAAACTTGGGGAAAACTTAATGCCGTGGCAGAACCTGTCGTGTATATGATAGATCATTTTGTTGTAGGCGGTTTTTATCGTGTACATACAAAGCGCGGTGTTAATGAAAATCTAAATGCACCGGGTATGCATTTTGAACCTTTAGCCTTTGTCAATTCGTATATTACTCCCGATCTTCATCAAACACCTGACGCTGATCCTAATCGTTTTTATGCTTATGGTGTTATTGCTCGTTTGGCATTATTAGCAGCAGCCCGTGAACTTAAGTGATTTTTTATAAAAATTATACGATCACATCAAGTGTGTAGGGGCAGACTTGCGTGTCGGCCCGAAGTGAAATTATTTACCTGAAAAGGGCGGCGACGAGTCGTTCCATGTGTTGACCAGTTTAAGTTGCCCAAGTTGCCCGGTTTGGAAACGAATAATTCAACTGATAACTAATTTATTAATTAATATAATCCCACATAAAAAAACTGTCTATTAAGAAAGCTACGGCTCATCTCAGTTTTTGATAGTTACTGATAATAACATCTATACAATACCTTCGCCAAATTGTAAAAACCGTCAATTTCGAGCAGCCGTCAATTGGTAACTTATTGATTTTATTAAAAATAAAAATCAGTATTTTTTGGAAAATGGCTAAAATTTTAAATTGGCGAAGGTATTGCTATAGAAACCAAGTTTTTTCAAAAAACTTTGTTTATAAGATGTTAAAATACTTTTTTGTATCTACATACATTTCTTTATAAAATATAAATATTGGGTACCTTTATTCATTCCGAAAAGGGCAATGGTTGCCCACATTTTTGAAGGGTACCAAATATTGCTTTATAAAAGTGTATTATAAATTTCAAACCAGGAGTAACAAAACTGCTACTTTAAAACGGGACATAGTTACCCATATATAGACATTAGACTTGTCCCTTAATAATGCTTTGTAAGTATTTGTAATATAAACAAATTTTATTTGCCGTCTTGGCTTTAATACTCTTTTTAGGTACGCCATTATTGGAATTATTTTTGCAATAATGCAAAATTTATTCGCTAGGTAACATACTGAAATAGATGCCTTTTTTTAAAAAAAGTCAAAATAACTTATTTATTAACTAGAATATTTTGCCCACCTACGCCCACATCTACTCATTTAAAAACTTAATGTCAATCATTTTATAACTTATTGATTTTCAAGTATTTTTAATTTTGTGGTCTATATAAGTATATGAAATATAAAGTATAATTATTTAGGGACAAGTCTATTATGTCTAAGAATTATCGTCCATACGAATTTGCAAATAAGATAGGTGTTTCAACTCACTTAACGAAGATGAGATGCTTAAAGATAAAACCGGAGATTACTGATGAAAGTAACTAGAATTATCAAAAGCAAAAATCTGAACCAAGGCAAATATGAACAGCTAGAAGCACAGGCTAAACAATTAGGTAATATTCGTTCAGTTGTTTGGCATGACTTTGGTTCAATAAATGGTGTGTCCATAAAAAGTGACCGTAAAATTCGTGACCAATGGCTAAAAGGAAAAAGGCAATTATCAGTCTCAGCCAATGCGTGGAAAGAAACACTCAGAGATAGTTTTGGTGATATTAAGGCATATCGTGAAGCAGCCAAAGAAAAAGTCCGCAAAGTTATTTACCGGCAAAACCTTTCTGAAAATGAAAAAATTGAGTTTTATAAACTACTTAGTTCAGAATCATGGACTACCGACAATTATTTACGGCGTTTAATGCGTAAACACTGGAAACATGGGCGTAATCACACAGATAATCAAATAGTTGTACGTTCAGACAATTATACCACCCTTCAACTAGGTGGGCGTGCTTGGATAAAGATACCAAGTCTGCAAAAAGGCAAACGCATACCTATCCCGTTGAACACAAATATTGAACCAAGCGGTACTTTACGACTTATTTTGAACGATGGAATAGTTGAAGTTCATTATACAATAGACATACAGGAAATCAAGAACTGTGGTAGCACAACAATTGGGATAGATAAAGGTTATACAGAAGTATTTGTCGATTCTGATGGGATAGAATACGGCAAGGGTCTGGGTAAAATATTGACCCAAAAATCTGATCAAATGAAACAGAAGTATCAAAAGAGAAATAAGTTAAAAACAATAGCTAATAAAAAACCACATAAGAAACAGAGTATTATCGAAAATAATTTCGGTCGAAAAAAGTTAAATCGGCAAGCAAATAAAACTAAATCCCAAGTACAAGATATTATCTATCAAGCCACTCACAAGTTGATAGATAAAGCAGAATTCATTGCTGCCGAAGATTTAACTTCACCAATAGCTGGAAAAAGATTTGGAAAAAATGTTACCAGAAGACTATCTGCCTGGACAAAAGGCGTGATAGCAAGAGCATTAGACACAGTATCTCGCCGAAGAGGTTCTTCGGTTATTCTTGTCAATAGTGCGTACACCTCGCAAATGGATTCTCGTTATGGGCTTCTTTTAGGAAAACGTAAAGGGGATTCTTTTAACTGTTTCGATGGGGTGGTGTTACAAGCTGATGAGAATGCTGCGCGAAACGTTTTAGCAAGACTTCACGATCCGGAGATAGATCGTTGGACACCTTTTCAAAAGGTTAAGTCCATATTGTTAAAACGGACTGAGCGACTACGGTTGGAACTGTTCAACCAGGACTCTAGTTGCAACCCTTCAGGGTTAT
>QNES01000166.1 GCA_003645255.1 Gammaproteobacteria bacterium | reverse complement strand
GGTTTTGCCGCTTCTTCCTTTGGAGCCGCTAGACTGTATGTGCCGATTGAAACTTACAAAGCCATTTTTGCTTGGGAAGAAGTCAAGGATTACCTGGAAGCCATTTCCGCGCCCAAAAAAGGGCAAGACGATATGGTACAAAGTGCCTATTTTGGTAGCAAGGGGGAACGCGAAGATGCTGCAAAGAAAAAGGTCCGAGCCATTCTACCGTTATTTGACAACCTGCTAGAATGGGTGGGAAGAAAAGAAGATGATATTATTAGTTTTGCTAAAAATGCCCTAGCCCCTGAAACTATTGTGACTCGTTGGTATCAAGCCAGTGGCGGTGGTAGCATTGCGGGGACCGATATTACCGGTGCCGATCAAAAGAAAATCTTACTGACTTATGCCAACCCCTACTATTCCTTAACTGAGCCAAATGAAGCCAAGCTGAGTGCTCAAGATAAAGAGGTGAAAACCTGCCAAGAAAACAAGGATTCTAAAGGACCTAAAGAATCACAAGAAGCATCCAGAGATCGTTTTGCAATAGAACTCGGTGCGATAACCAAGCGTTATACCCGTCCTGACGGTGGGCAAAACAGCTTTGTAACGGGTGCCAAACAAATTTTTGAGACGGTGTCCGGCATGTTAGATAAAAGGGTAGATGATCAGATTGTGGATGAACTACAACGCAAAGCTTCTTCCATTGCTTGGGATCCGGATAATCAAGAAGCTGGGACTGCAATGACACGCCTCTATCAAGAATTGGCTTGGATTATTTCTCAAGATGGATACCTTCAAGCGATTTCTCAAGTTCTGAATGTGTTAATTGATAGCCTAAACCAAGAAGAAGGCTTCCGTAAAGATCAAGCCATCAATACCACTAATGCATTGCGAGAAACGGTCAAAACAGGCATATTCAGTTTTGGCAACTGGATAGAAAACCACCAACAAGCTGCGAGAGAAGAATGCACTAACTATATTCGCTGGTATCAAAAACGGGGTTTACTAGGCGATATGCAAAAATTAGTGGACACCGTGAAGGCGCGTTACAAACAGTGGCATGATGTCTTTCGCAACCTCTTAGAAGGAGTCGCCATACGATATGCCGAAGAACGACCGGCCCTGTACCTCGCCCAACAGGAATACAGTCGTTTAGGAGGTCGTTTAAACCGTTTAGCCGACAATGGCAGTGCCTTTATCAGTTGTAAAGATATCCGCGATAAAGATGTGAATATGCAGGGCTACCGCTATGAACTCAAGCGGCTCGCCGTTGGTGACGATGCTCAAAGCTTGGCGCAAGAGGCTTTAGCCAATTCTAAGTGGCTACCGGCTATTTCAGAGCGAGGTAAAATTCAAGTCAGCTTGGAAATCAAGTTGCGTGATGGTGAAACACCGACACTGAGTAAACCCAGTGCTCTGCGTAACCTTCACAAAACATTGTATCAGCATTTTCGACAAATCATTGATGCGAAACTGGAAAAGCATGACATATTTGACTACTTAAAGTATGTTCGAGAAGAACATAACACCTCCTGGGAAAGTATCATTAAAATGCTCAATGATGCCGCTTCGGTGTTGATCAGTAGCAAGGCGCAAGCCGTTGGACGATTAGTGCATACGCCTACGGTTGCCGCACATAAGCAAGATATGTCTGCGGGTTTACAAACGGCTTTACGAAAGATAGATACCCTTGCTCAGGACCCGGCTAACTTATATTCAGATCGCAACTCCCTAACCTTGCTCCAAGTTTGTAAGCCGCAACCCGGTGATGTTTATGAAGTTGAGCAGTGCCGAGAGGAATACATACAAGAACAAGGTGAGCAGGAAACAGGCGATTTTAATCATGATGAAGCCTTGTACCGCGCCCAAGTCTATCATCCCTTTCGGGCTGAATTGGAAACTTGGTATATTGAGCGACATTATGCGCGTTCTCAAAACAAAACGCTCCAACCCGAGGAACAGATTCCTCATCGAATTACCCGTTTACTAGCACATCCGGATATGATGCGAGCGTTTGTCTATTGTGTTGCCACCGGTGCGGTTGAAAAAATCGAAAAAGATGACCAGGACATTTGGGTATTCCATGATACTGAGCTGGGACGCGATATAGAGCTGACAACGGAACATGAACCAACGGCTGATATTGTGCGAGCGGCAGTTATCTTCGTACTCCAGCAAAGTGAGGCCAAACCGAGTAGCCGGGAACAAATTACTTACGATCATGCGATGAAAAGTGCTGAAAACCAGGCACAGAATACAGGACAAAGTAAACATGAGCTGGTGGCAGAGTTTATTAAGAGTCCTGAATTGGACAAGTTCTTAGATGAACAGTTTGGAGACAGCAGCACCGAAGTGAAGCCAAATAATGACAGTCGCTCTGGTATTGAACTAGAAAATCAGGAAAAACAAGGACTTAAACTCATCTTCCAGTTCTATGGCAACAAAAAGAGACGGACAGTATTGGATGATCGGATGGAATTGCCCTAATCAACTTTGTACAGGACAAAAAATTTTAAGAGGGCAATCCCTTGTGGTTGCCCAATTTAAAGAATATTTAATAATCAAAATGAAATTTAAAACCTTTTTTTATGGACTTTTGCTACTCATACTAGCACCGATTGGAATTATTAGCGGGTTTATCGCTTACACACATTGGTTCAATGCATTGCCCCAGACGGGTTATCTTCACAGTGAAGTGACACCCCAAATACTGTTTTCGGGTGAACGGGCTGAGTACTCTATTACTTATCATGGCAATTTAATACCCAAACCCAGTGGTAAGCTAAAACCGCTAGATATGATTTTTGTTGTGGATATATCCAGTTCTATGGATCAAACCCTACCGGATATGATCCAAGCGGCTTGGACGGTCGCTCAAGAACTGGACCAGGGTTATGCTGGCACGGCGCGTCTTGCTTTAATCCCTTTTAATACCAGTGCCTATATTGAAGTGCCTTGGACCAATGATATTAATACTTTTTACGTTGGTCTAAATAAACTGACACCTAGTGGTCTTACCGATGGTTTAGCCTCATTTCCTTCCATCCAACAGCTCATTGATCAGGCGCGTCCAGAGGCTGATAAAGTCGTCGTGTTCTATACCGATGGGCAAGTGGATAATGTCGATAAAATGGCTGGTAAAGTAGATGGTCTGCGGAGGCGCAAGGTAGAAACGTACACTGTGATCACGCCATCAGGTGGCAATCCCTCTAACATGATTATGATCATGGATAACCCGGCTCATGTCTTAGTCCCTCACAATGCCAAAGATTTAGCCACGGCATTTCGCAAAGTCGCTGATCAAGTCACGGGTATCTATGCTAAAGGCGCACAATTGCTACATTATATAGATGGACGCCACTTTGCCACACCCCTAGAGGATGATTCGTCCTGGCGAGTGAATAACAATGCGTTACAACTCAATATAGGTTATCTCCCCTATCGTTCGATGACTTACAAACATCCTTTAGTCCCTAAATCAATAGGGCTATGGACGGTTGGTAATGAACCTCCCCAGGTGAATTTCCTTGATAAGCAAAATCAACCCCAATCCCATGATTGTAGCAGACAACCTCGATTATTAGTATTAAGTTGGTGGTTGCTACTACTGGCATTTCTGCCTGCATTATGGTGGATTTGGAATTATCTCAAATACCGATGGGAATCTGAAAAAACAGAAGAGTCACGATATACGCCACCGAGTATTCATTCTCCGCTACCCCCTTCGGCTTTGCCGCTACCTGTGCCACCGATTCGCCCACGCAAAACGGTCATTCCAACACTTTTCATTGGAATTGGGGGTGCTGGACGCACTGCTTTGTATGCTACTCAAGATGCCTTAAAAGCTGCCCATTTAGGAAATTCTCAGCAACCCTACCATTTTATGTGGTTGGATTTGAGCCATGAAAGCAATCTGAAAGTACCCTTTGAAGCGTGGCAAGCCTTTTCCGTTGAAGAAATAATAGCACCGTCTTCGGTTTGTAAAATCACTATTCCATCGGGAGAAACCCATTTAAATTGGTTTGATGCCGACAAGCATATTCATGATGCCCATGATGTGCTAAACCTCTCCCAAGGCGCACAAGGACAACGCGACTTAGCACGATTGGCTCTATTTCAATGGCTGAAAAGTGCTGAACTCTTACCCCAATTGGAAGCGGCTTATCAAAAATTATTAGCCTTTGAATCAATTGAGGGGACGCGACAAATTATCTTGTTTGCGGATCGCACAGGCGGAGTCGGTAGTGGCTGGCTGATAGATATTGCGCGTTTATTGCGCCGTTTGGCTAGAAAAACACGGGAAAAGAATCACTTGGATTTTATCCCCGATATGATCGGCATTATCAATGCGCCGACTTATCCTGAAAGGGGACAGGCTAACCAACAAGCTTTAGATATGGAGCTAGAAGTCGCCCAATTGACAGGTGCATTTCCCCAGCGGATGGTTTATTCACTTGAGCCAGAACCGGCTTTACTTGCTCAAACCGATACAGAAGCACCTTTCAATTGGCTATTTTCAGTCGCTGAAGATGACGCAATCCAAAGAGCAAGCCAGTGTGCAGAGCTAAGTGCTGTTTTAGTCGAGCGTTATCCGCGCCTGTCATTACTCTCAGAGCGAGGAACGAGTCGGAAAATCGCCGCAACGCATCTCAACAGTCTTCACGTCTTGCCTGATTTAGATTTGCAGCTAGTCAAATTAGAAATATTGTTACGCATTCTAGGAAAAGAGGTATTATTAGATTTAGAACGTGATCCGGCTGATCAATTGACGATTCCCAAAATTCCTGAAGTGAAAGCAATGGACTTATTAGAGCAATGGGTTGAACGTGAACCCAAAGGAAGTGCTTTGCAACGCTTTTTGCAACTTGCTATCAATTCAGACATCAGTGATCAATTCCAGGAAATCATCGCAGAAAATCGAATCCCAGAATTATCCTGGTTCCAACAAGCCTTTACCGTTTTCTTGAATCAACAACTTTGGGGCAAGCGCAACGATAAACAACGCTGGATACGCGAAGAAATGCCTGGACAAGTCATAGCCGTACTCCGTTTATTAGCGCATCGCCTGACTTCTGTGAAAGATGAAATATCGTTACCAAACAACCAGGATAAATTTTTAAACATCTTGGAAAAAATTATTCAACTGGCAACGGGTGCCGCGAATCAGTTACAAACCTGGTTAGACGAATTTATACCACTTTGTGAAACCGCCTGGCAAGAACGGCATAGTTTAGAACAGCGACGGGCTACAGTAGGTGCCTGGAAAAACTTGCTAACTGACACCTCTAGCAATCATCAACAAATAGTCCAATGGACAGAACAAGCCATGTTGGAATGGGTAAGCCAGATTGATAGTGCTTCAGTCGATATCACATCTGCTTTATGCGAACGCTTCTTTTTCGCCGCGCAATTTGACCAGGGCGATATTAAAATCATGTTGTCTGCTTACGTTTCTACTTATATTGCCAAACCACAGCAAGCGTTTTATTCTGCTGAAATGGCTAAAACCGCTATTGAAAACTATGCTAACCAGATCGCCCAATTAGTGCCAACGCTAACAGTAGAAGGTGCATTAGCAAAAATGGATAATCCATGCCTGCGTGATCAGCTTGCACGGAATATGCTCAAACACCAAAATGACGCTGATCAAATCTTAGTCGTCACGCCCACCGTCATAAATGGAAATGAAAAAGACATGATTCATGAGTTTAAAACCACCATTCCAGCAGGTGATATCAACCAAAAACAAGACTGTGATGGCGACGATCATGCAGCAATTCGAGTTGTCACACTGAAAGATGAATTTTCCGATATGTCGGCAGAAAACTTACCCTTTATTCAGGATGCCGAACAAACCGCAGAACAAGTCAGACAACGCGCCCAAATGCACTTTAAAATGCAAATGCCTGTTTTTCCAACGGCTTTGCGTATTGCCCTATCGCATCCAAATGCATTTCGTTCATTTGCGTGCGCCTATCAAGCAGGGCATATTGACCAAGGTGAAGATGAAAACGGTGCCAATCAATGGTTTTTTAAAGATCAAGGTGAATTTCTGACTTTTGATAAAGATTCATCGTTAGCCGTAGCGGCGGCAAACTATGTCTATTATCATTTCCAAAATCCACCCCACGCTTTTGTCGAAGATGACCATGGCGGTGATTTTAGCCGATTAGAAGCCTGGCTAAAAAAGGGGGGTATTCCAGATGATGATGTGCTGGTTTTGGTTGCGATAAAAATGGATGAGAGTAGCTAATGTAGCTAAGAGGGTGGGCAAGAAAAGGACTTTGCCCACCCTACACTTGCTTATAATGTTCAATAGCTTGTTGAGCATTACACTTATTTCGTTTATTTCCAAAATTCGTTGTACTTAAACTAAGGAGCCATTTTCATGACTATTTTAATCATTATTTCCATTGTTCTTATATTATGGAGTTTCATTGGCTGGTTGCTACTTCAATATTGGGGTAAAGCGGCGGGTAATAGAAATTACCGTAGAAGTTTTGACAGACAGAAGTACACGCTGGGGGAAACGATCAAAGTTACCCTGGCATTAATGCCGCCCGCTAATCCCTATTTAGCCGAAGCGCGTGATGTTCTTTTAGTATTGGACTGTTCTGATAGTATGGGTTCGGCACCAGGTAGCCCATTACGGGAGGCTCTTCGAGTCGCTGAAAATTGGGTTAGCCGATTACCGGCACCATTTCATATTGGCTTAATCGCGTTTAATCATGAAGCCCAATTACTTTGTAGAATAACGGATAAAAAACAATCCGTATTAGAGGTATTAGGTGCGGTGTCTTTAGGGGGAGGAACAGCTATCCATTTTGCTTTGGATAAATGTCGAGACGCGCTGAAAGAAGGGCGCGAAGGTATTCAGAAAACAGTGATTTTGCTATCCGATGGGGGCAGTGATCGTAGTCAGGCTGAAGAGGCTGCCCAACAATTGAGGGAATATTTTTCTGGATTACAGATCTTATGTATTGGATTTGGGGCTTATGTTGAAATAGGTTTATTGAAAAGCATCAGTGATTCAGAAAACTTTATTCATAAGGATAAAGTCTCCCAATTGGAAGACTTATTTGCGCTGCTGGCTAATGCGATTAGTCAAAATAAAGCCGTTACCTGTTTTGTGAGTGAAGGTGTTGCCGCTCATCCTCCATTTAGTTTGGAAAACACGGGTGGATTTTATCCGACAAGTGTTCAAACGGAACCAGAAACACGTATTACTTGGTCAGTGCCCTTATTGGAACAACAGCCCATTAAGTTGACTTATGAATTGACACCTAAGTGTATTGGTTGGCACACCGTCGCGTTGCCGGATTCAAAGGCGATTTGGAAAATGCCAAATGGTGAAGATCAAGAAAGCCAGGGTCCAAAGGGACCTAAAGTATTAATTTTACCCCAGCGTTTTGAGTGGGCTTCGTTTTTAATGCCGTTATGGTTGTTCTTATTCAAGAAAAAATGCCCGTCTTCTTTTTCTGAAAAAGTCAATGGTGAAGTTAAAGCTTTGTCATCACGCCCATTACCTGAGCCGGTGCCACCACCAAAGGTTGACATTTACACGGCTAAATTGCGTCCAGCTTTAGTGATTGGTTTAGGGAAGTTGGGAGAAATGGCTATTTGTCGTTTGAAGAATCAGTTGAGGGAACGGGGTTTGGATGCTATCATTGATTTGGTCGTGATTCAAGACGGTGATTTTCATAATCGCCCAACTGTAACGGTTGGAAATTGTTCATTGCGTGATCAAGATCGCGTCGTTTTGAAACAAGATTTACGCCCCTATTTGGAAAAAATCCGCGAACACAAATTAGATGGCACCACACGTAATTGGGTTCCCTGGCAACAGTGGTTAGGTGAAACCGCACCTTTGACTCGCTGTGCGCAAGATCGCCGTAAAGCTCGTTTGGCTTTATTATTACAACCGGATGCGGTTGAAAATCGGATCCAAAAAAGCAT
Organism: Gammaproteobacteria bacterium; assembly: GCA_003645255.1. GTDB lineage: Bacteria > Pseudomonadota > Gammaproteobacteria > Beggiatoales > Beggiatoaceae > QNES01. The sequence goes on along the minus strand of QNES01000166.1, from coordinate 607 downwards.
TGAACGAATTTCTGCTCTGAACAGTGAACAAAGTGGCATGGTGGTTATTGTGGGAGATGCCAGCGATGCTGAAACTTCTGGCTTGTTAGCGGAAATCGCGCATATTTGTGCCACTCATAAAATGGGTACCACTGCTATACTTAATTCCACTGTTTCAGACGGTGATAATTCGCGTCAAGTTGCGGGCATGATGAATGAGCTTGAGCGCATGATAACTTTACGTGGTGAAGCTGTTGTTTCTGATAGAGGTGGCGTATCCAAAACGGCTAATAAATTATTTGATCGCATTATTTCAATTAACGGAGAGCAGGATGTCACACGGGATTCTGTTCCTATTGCTAACCTGGTTTGGGCAATGTTAGCCTATCCCGAAATACTGACACAACAAATGCCAATTGCTAATAGCACTGGCTGCTATCAAGTCAAATTGCACAGTCATAACTATCCACAACTGAGCCTTTGGGAATGGGCACGAGAAAGGACTTTGAGTCAGTTGATAAATCAACAATGGCTCGGCTTAAATATGGCTCAAGAACCGCTGACATTACCGGCGACAGACACTGATGTCATCAATGATTATATTGACCAATTTTGGCATGGAAGCAAT
>QNES01000165.1 GCA_003645255.1 Gammaproteobacteria bacterium | reverse complement strand
TTTTCCGGATTAATATCAACAAATCGAGCATAATTGACTAATGAAAATAATAAATCGCCAAATTCATTTTCAGCCATTTCTTTATTTTCAATCTTGTCGCCTTCAAAGCAATCCCTAAATTCTGATATTTCTTCTTGAACTTTTTCCCATACGTCTTCTTTATATTGCCAATCAAATCCAACACTACTGACTTTTTCTTGGATTCGCAATGCTTTAACTAAAGCAGGCAATGATTTGGGTACACCGCCAAGAATACTTTGCCCTGTTTCTTTTTCCTTCAGTTTTAACAATTCCCAATTTCGTTTCACCTCTGCTTCATTTTTCACGATGACATCACCAAAAACATGGGGATGCCGCGCAATGAGTTTATCACACAAGCCATTTATCACATCGGCAATATCAAAAGCCTTTTTTTCGGCACCTATTTTGGAATAAAAAACAATATGTAGCATGAGATCGCCTAATTCTTCTTTTATCGCTTCCAAATCACCTTCCAAAATAGCATCAGATAACTCGTAAGTTTCTTCAATCGTTAAATGGCGCAATGATTCTAAAGTTTGTTTTTTATCCCAGGGACACATGGCGCGTAAGTCATTCATAATGCCAAGCAATCGGTGTAGGGCATCTGCATGTTTTTTGTTATTTTGTTCCATGTTTATCACCAGTTTGGTATAAAAGCACAACGACTACAAGTAGTTGATAGGGTGGATAAGCAAGTGATTATATTTATCATGATAAATTTTGCTTTCCTACAAATTCTATACAAAACAAAACTTTTTATGTATAGCTGCTCAGATAAAGATTTTAGCCTAATTGAAAAAAGTTAAGTTTATTCCCGCGCTGAGTATATATAGCGTTTTTCATTTGGCTGAAATACAGGGCAATCCGTAAGTTGGATGTACTTCACTCAAAAGGGAAATGCTATAGTTAAGATGAGTCTTAAGCTATATCGGTCTCCGACAATCTTTGAGTTTATTCACGATCTATCAGTGCCCACCCTACCTGACTTATAAAATTAGTCTATATTTTTTAAAAGGTAAATGGTATGGATAAGGGGTATATAAAGATATAAAAATATTTATTTTTAAAATAATTTGAAAAAATGATGGAGAGAAATCCAGTGGTGTAGCTGGGGGAAATAAAGCAATTGCTGAATCTTTAGAAGCAATAATTGCGGCTGTTTATTATGATAAAGGCTTTTTTTGTGCAAAAGAAGTAGTGGCTTTCTTATTTAAAGAAATCATTGATAAAACCTAACTTCTTGGTTTGATAGTTTTTAACGGCATGAAGACTTTTCACTATTTATCGCAGCCCCTTTCAGATAAATAACTTCACTTCGGGCAGTCGCGGTGGTCTGCCCCAATGGGAAAAAGGACCCCTTGTTGATAATTCTTGTTGATAATTAGAAGCCGTTTCGTCACCAACTACAACGGATAAAATTATGAAATGGTCAGAAATTCGTAAGCAATATCCGAATAAGTTTGTTTTGATTGGAGATATTGTCGAAAAAAAAATTTCAAAGACAAAATCTAAAATTCTGGAAGGTAATATTCTCGAAATGAGTGATGATGGTAAAGAAATATTTAAGGCCTACCGAAGATATAAAAAAAAGGGGATGAACGTATTGTTTTCCCTGCCCACCACTCCATCAGAATTTATCGTTGAGGATGTACCAATTAAAGGAATCCTGAAATGATTTTTGACTGGAAAAACGGATTAATCTGGATATCGATCAATATTGAATATGAAGGCAAAAACACTAAAATCAATAATTGTATCTTAGATACGGGGTCGGCCACTACTGCGATAGATATTGATTTGGTTGATTTCAATTTTCAAAAGTTCGCTGTTATTAAACGATTACATGGAATTGGGGACGCATTCAAGAAGTCGTTTCTCAAAAAGTTGAAAAATTCAAAATTGAGCAAATTGAACTTGAAGATATTGAAATTGAATTTGGGATTATTCGGGATGACTTTGGGATCAATGGGTTCATTGGTAATGATATCCTAAGTCGATTTATTATCAATATTGATTACGATAAGCGAACTATTACTTTTAAACCACAGCAAGCGTAGCAAGCGTAGGGTCAATGCCATTAAGTTAAGCATTGGAGTCCAAACCTTTAGATTTGGAAGCTCTTTAATTTTAAACCGAATATTCCAAATCTGAAGGTTTGGATTCCAATAAAATTCCTTAACTTAATGGCATTGAAGCGTAGGGTGGGCTTCGCTGCAACCCACCATTATAAATAAAAATGTGGGTTTCCGTTCCTCTACCCAACCTACGCTTGCTGACCCCAATTAATTATTATAAATTGAATGTTATTATAGTATTTATAGAACTTTTTAGGCTATTATGGAAACAATTAACGATTCATTGACGACGATAACATTAAAGCATGTTCTTCCTCATGAAACGATTGGTGATTTAACAAAAAGAGCTTGTTTACCCGGAAAAGTATTTAAGGTTTCTATTAGACATTATACCGATTTAATTTAAGTACTTGATTTTATTGATTTTAGCAAAAATGGAATCTTAAATAAATAAAAGAATTACATTAAATCTGTATAATGTCTAATATAAAAAGGTGGGTGCTAAGTGAAACTACCCACCCTATATAATAATTGTGGTCAGAATAAAATTAATAATTTAGAGAAATAACCCAAAAAAACTATCAATCAATATCTATACCTAATTGGTGATAAATGGTTCGCTACATAAATTAATGTGACTCTGACCCCAATTATTTATTCCCTCCTCCAAAAAATGTCTGAATCAGAATTTACCGGATTAAAGAATTAACAGAATGAAAACCCAATCTTGATATTATTCTGCAAATTCTTAAATCCCGTCAATCCGGATTCAGACAATTAAACAAACCACCGCCATCCATAAGTACAACGAATTAACGAAAACAACGAATTAAAAACAATCAACTCATAAAAATTCGTTTATTTCAGAAAGAAGTTGTACTCAGCTTAAAAACTTACACGTTGAGAGGTACTTCTTTAAGTACATTCAACAACACATCCGGGCGTTTTGCGGCAACCAGTAATAATGATTGGGCAGCACCAGAGGGTTGATGTTTCCCCTCTTCCCAGTTTTGCAGGGTATTGGTATTTATCCCAAATAATGCCGCAAAAGCGGATTGACTTAAATTCATTTGTTCACGAGTTGTTTTCGTGTCTGGTAATGCCATAGTGTAAGATTTACCTTCTCCACGTTTGATGGCACGGATACTGTCTAAGATTTCTTGTCCTATATCGCGTTTATTCATTTTCAAAATCCTCTTTAATTTGACGTAAAACTTTGGCGGATATATTTTCGGCTTCATTTTTAGCATATATCGTCAATAACCAAATTTCTCCTTGCTGATTACGCCAATAATAAATAATTCGATATCCAGCCCTTTTACCACCATGCTGTTTTTTCCAACGTATTTTTCGCAAACCACCGCTACCGGGTATTTTAACCGTTTTAAGGGCAAAATGTCTAAATCAGAATTGACAAAGAATTAACTGAATGAAAACCCAATCAATCTTAATCTCGTCTGGTTTTTATTCTGCAAATTCTTAAATCCGGTTAATCATGATACCACCATTGTCAGAATCAGGATTTTCAAGATTAAAGGATTAACCGGATTAAATCCCCTCCACTTAAAAATCCTGAAAATCCTTAAATCCTGTTAATCCTGATTCAGACAATTAAATTAAACAAACCACTACTTCTCAGAATACGTAAATACCAAAAAAAATCGAGCAAGGGGACACCCCTTGCAACCCCGTCAAAGAACTCAAAGCCTCAAATAATTTAATTGTCCGCTTCGCACCGGCCATATATCGTACGTGGCGAGCTTGACGACCGCGGACACGTAGCCGTAGCAGAGGCTCACGTACCAAGCGTAGGCCGTGTAGCTCGCATAGGTGGTAGACGACCAGTAGTTGTACGCCTGTACGCCCGAGAACGCATCACCTTCTTTCCACTTATTGGTACCTGCTGCATTGGAGAGTGCTGGATTTTTATATTTTTTTTCCACCATTGCTAATAATTCATCTTTTGTAGGTAAACGCCAATCACCTGCTTTTGAACCATCACTGAGTCCACATTGTCCATGAGCGAGTTTTGTGGCACTTTGTTTGGCGGTTTTCCAATTCTGTTGCTTAAAACCATTCGCATTTTTCAGCCATATCAACCCAGTTCGAGTGTCTGTGACTGTGCCGTCGCCATTATCAATATAACGGTAGTCTAGTTTTCGGGCTTCATTTGCGTATTTTTTGAGCGTATCACCGTCTAAATAAGCTTGATAAGCTGCTTTGGTGTTTTGCTGACGAGTCCATTGCCAAACTTCATCATCTTCCAAACGTTTTTCGGCTTCTTCCAATTGTTTTTGAGCATCATCAACATATTCTTTCAGCGTATTGCCATTTAAATAAGCCTGATAAGCTTCCATCGTCTTTTTTTCACAAGCCTCTTGCCATGCTTTTTTATCAGCTTCCTTGTCTAAAACCAGTATCTGCTTTTTGGCTTCATCAGCATATTTTTTGCTCGTGTTACCTTCTAAATAAGCCTGATAAGCTTCTACCGTATTTTCTTGATGCGCTTTGTTCCAAGCTGGATGCTCAACTTCATCCAATAAAACTTGTATCCGATATTGGGCAGTTTTGGCATATTTTTTAAGTACACTATTATTATTTAAATACGCTTGATAAGATGCAATGGTATTTTCTTTACAAGCCTGTTGCCAAGCCTGTTTATCTGACTTTTTATCTGCTTGAGAGGGAACAGACTTTGCTGGTTTGACAGGAGAAGATGTTGGTTGGGATGTTGGGCGTTCCACTGCCACTTTTTCATCAGCAATTGCCATTAAAGATTTAACCAAGTACACCGATTCAGGGCGTTCTTCTGGAATTTCTGCCACACAATCACACAAAAAATCCCGCAAAACAGAATGATCAGGTAAATCTCTTTCCCGAAAGGGATGCGGATTTTTACCTGTCCATAAACGATACATCGTCATACCAAACGCAAAGACATCACTTTTCGCACTCGGTTGCCCATAACGATAAGCATAACCCCGTTGCTCTGGCGGGGCATAATCCAAAGTACCAAATATCGCTTGCCCAAATACCGTTGCACCTGAACGATTTTCAGCCCTTTCTGGTAAAGCCGTTGTCACACGCGCTAAACCAAAATCAATCACTTTCACGGCAACTTTTTCATCCGTTTTCCTGAGCAACAGGTTCGCTGGTTTTAAATCTAAATGACAAATGCCTTTTTCATGCGCCTGTTGTAAAGCCTTCGCAATCTGCACCGCCACTTGCAAGCCCGTCGTTAAATCAAAAGAACCCGCTTTTTCCAACCACGCCTCACCATCTATCGCCCCCTCAATATATTCGCTGACAAAATAAGGCTTGGTTTGGTGAACATTATCGGCATAACCATATCCCAAGATTTTGGGCACATAATCACCCGCAATATCGTACATCTTTTTGGGTTCATGAAAGAGTTGTTCCAGGTTATCGCTGATATTTTCCCAAAAACATTTGACAACCACCAATTCATGCCCTTTTATTTGAAAGTCATGGTTTTCACATAAAAACGCACACCCCATACCACCGGCACCCAACATTTTTTTGATGGGATAATAGCCCTTGCCTTCGCTCATGTCATGCAGGGCATAAGCGCGATCTAATTTAATCGCCTGATTAAAAGCGGCTAAGGCTTGGGCGTATAAATTTTCTTTAGCAGATACGGTGGTAGCGGTAAACGCTTTACGCCAGCGCACCTGAAATAAATTAAAATGGGCTAAGGCTTGATCCTTTTCAGATGTTGCCCTGTTAATCAATTGTACAAATAAACGCTCTGCCTCATCCAAAGCCCCGCTGGAAGATAACACGCGCCCCGCCTTATTTGACACCTGCCCATAAAGTGGATGTTGTGGCGATAAGCGTTGTAATTGTGTCAGCAAGGCTTTGAGTAATTGCTGATTTTCGGGCGCGTATTGCACCGTACCATCACGATGGTTGATTTGGGCGGAATGATTTTGCTGTTGGGCGGTTAAAATGTCATCCAACTTTTGGTTGATTTCTTCAATATCGCCCTTGATTTCATATAGAACGAAATAAACATCTTGCGCCCAATCCAATACCTCATCCAACTGTTCCGCAAAACGATTTTGAAAACCGAGCAATTGTTCCTGCTGAACTTGCCACTGTTCTAAATGTTGTACTTGCTGATCGATTTGTTCACTTAGGAAAGGGTGTTTTTCCTGGGTGCTTTTCAAATCAGCCAGGGTTGCCTGAATATTTTCGACATCAATACACAGGCGTTCTTGTTGTAAAGCGGTTTGTGTCGCTTGAACTCGCGCATCTTTTCTAAACTGTTCCCGAAAGAAAAATAGCACACTATCGCCTAATAAACCGTTAAAGCGTAGAAATGCCGCTAACGTGTCATCAACAGGTTCAATCTTTTCCATTTGCGCTAAGATTAAATCGCTGATGGCAATGGTTTTTCTATGTCCAATGAGGGCTGATAAATCTTCTTCGGTTATCTCTTTGATTTCAAAGAGTTTTTCTGAATTTTTTGCCCATTTTTGGAGGGGTTTTACAAAGCTGAAGCTTTGTACTCCAGTTTGTTCACAGAAGGGTTTGTGGTAATTTTCTTCGATTTGTTTGGCAAATTCGCGGGTGATTTTGGGGTAGCGTACTTTTTTGAATAGAGAATCGGGCGCGTCAAGCCCAATGCTAATCGCGACGAAGCTATAGCGACAAGCGTTTTGATAGGCACCGGTGATTTCATCGGCTGTGAACGTAAAATGTTCTTTAATAATGGGCATCGCTTTTTCTAGCACCCGCGCCGTGACTTCCACGATGGCGGGGCTATCTAATAAGGTGCCAAATAAAGTTTGAGTTAGGGAATGCATGATGTTTTTTTTAATTAAAATATAGGGAATGTAGGGTCACTGCCATTAAGTTAAGCCAGGGCGTTCGCGGTGGTTCGCCCCTACAATCACATAATACGTGGGGTCTTGTAGGGGCAGACCTGCGTGTCTGCCCTTAACGCAAATGGCAGTGGAATGTAGTTACGTTGATGGTGGGTTGCAGCGAAGCTCCTAGCCACCCTACTTTACTACTTTACTATCGTCCGCTATTCATCTCCATAAACTTCCATCAAGAGTTTATCTTTCATATTGACATCATTCTCATTTGTCCAGTTATCACCACGATGTTCCCAAATGGAAACCAAACCCAATAGTGATAAAGGTTCATCAGCATAAAACTCATGCCCTTGTTTTTTTGCCCGCCACAGACCCATGTCTGGGTGTGACAGATCGGTCTCCCCCTCTTCTGTTTCTGGAGGTTCGAGCCCTAACTCATATCCTTTTTCCTTTAATGTGATTAGGGCAGGATTATGAGTGTTCGCCGCATCACCTAGTCTAAAGTGGTTATTTGCCATCAGTCACCTCTGTATAATACTGCTTGGAATTTGACCTTGAATTAAAAGTTCATTATTCCTTTGCATATTGGATTTTATATTTCCCGCCTGTATATGAATTTGTTTCTTTGGATGGGCACTAATAATATCATAAGCATCAAAAGCTGTGATTACTCTTATTGCACAGCTTTTAACCAACTTATCCAAACCATCAGTATTCACTTTCAGAATTTTGTTCCCAAAAAACATCGCGCCTCTCGTACCATTACTAATTTTCTTAGCTCGTTTGGTTGAAAATGAAACGAATGGGTTTCCGGTTTTGTTGTAGGTGTTCGATAATATCTACCGCATCCACATTGCTACTGATAGGTACTCCAATATCCCCACCTTTATAGTAATCATCTCCTCTAAAAAGAAAGGTTCCATTCTGCACAAAACTTCCTCTTGACTCATCGTTATGGGTATTGGCATCGTTCTACTCTACCCCATCCTACACAACCTATCCTACGCTTGCTACCCAAAAATCTTCCATTCGAGGTAAACAAAAAATTACGTCTACGCCTTTGATACGATATTGCTGATACTGATTTTGTATTTCACGATAATCAGTTTAATCATTATAAATCATTATAAATCATTAGTCTGGCGTTGAGCTACGATATAGTATATTTTGATTATAGCTTATGTCAAGCCCATTATTATCTCGATCACTGGCGTGGCATTCCCAAACCGAGTTTGGGAACAAGAAAAATGGTGGGTTGAACCTATCGGTTACTGCGTTGCCGCTTCGCTCCTACCCACCTACTTTACTAATGGGTTTTATTTGCACTGTCTAACAGGGTTTGAAATTCCACTATCGTTTGACACTGAACGGTTGTCATCAATAGCATATCTAGCATTGTCTCGTTAATAATGAGGGCTAATTGTTGCTCAAATTGTTGACGAAGGGGGGATTGTGGCTGAAATCGAAGGTCCACGATCTTTAAAATATCATCGTGGGATTTATTTAAGCTTCCTTGTTTACGAAGGCGACGCATCATCGGCGTGTTTAGGAATGTGCATAAAATAATTTAGTCAACTTCAAAAACATACCTGGCAGGTTAAAAACAAAACCTGCCAGGTCAAAGTCAAAACCAAAGTCCAATATATAGTTTTTTAGATAAATCATTTCACAGGGCTTGCGCGTGGGATTGCCCCTACAGATAACATATTCGCAGGTAGGGGCAAGACTGAATGGTTGCCCTTTGTGAAATGATTTATCTGAACA
>QNES01000164.1 GCA_003645255.1 Gammaproteobacteria bacterium | reverse complement strand
ATAACTATTTATTTCAATCTGCTCATCTCCGTGAATCGTGATTTGATGTTCCGTTTTTTTCAGATGCGGTTTTAAGCTAATCAAGGTATCCTGGATATATTTCTTCACAGCAAAAGAGCGTTTATCCAAATTGCTTTGATCAACCGCCACCTGTTTAAAACTTTGTATCAAATCCGCAGCCCGATTTAAGTTGTTTAAAACCAAATTGCTACTGGTTTGAGCCATGTTAAAATAGGCTTTGAGGGCGGAACCTTTCAGTTGCTTATTAGTATAAGCAGTTGCCGTCTCAGTAGTTCTATCAGCTAAAGTAGAAGCCGCAGTGACACCAATACCAATTGGTGTGTTAATTTCGTGGGCAACCCCGGCGACTAATCCACCTAAAGAAGCCATTTTTTCAGATTCGACTAATTGAGCTTGAGTCGTTTTGAGATGCTCAAGAGTATCAGATAATTCATGGGTGCGCTCTGCGACTTTTTGCTCTAAGTTATTGTATAATAAAGAGTTTTCAATAGAAATGGCGATTTGCGAGGATAACAGGTTTAACACCTCTAACCTTTTTGGTGTAAATGCCCCTGTCGTCAAATTGTTTTCTAAATACAAAATACCTGTCAATTGCCCTTGATTGAGAAGCGGCGCACATAACACCGATTGGGGGTGGTATTTAACAATATAGGCATCACGGGTAAAATTGCCCTCTTGAGTGGCATCGTGCAAAACCACGTTTTTCTGGGTACGAACGACATAATAAATAATGTTTGCCGACACTTGCTCACTATCTTCAAGTGGTAATGACTGTAAAACGATGGTATCCGAACTATCCTTGAGCATTTGCGCTTCGATAAACCAATTATCTTGCTGAGGTAATAGCAAGAAACCCTTTTCAGCCCCTGCATTTTCAATGACAATGTGCATCATTTTTTCTAACAAGCGGCTCAACACAATTTCTCCAGCCAGAGTTTGAGAAGCTTTTGTGACACTGTTCAAATCTAGCCATTCTGAAGAAGTGCCAGTCGAAGAAACCGCCACCATTTTCGTTGCTGAAATGCTGACATTGGTTGTTATTTGGGTTGAAAGCGTTTTTTGAGTCAACCATTGTGGATATTTCGTTTCTAAATCATTTACTTTTGCAGAAGCTCCCCATTGTTGATAGTGATAATGCGCTTCTTTCATATAGGTTTGGGCAATTATTTCCATACCACGCCCTAAATAAAATTTGGCTGCGAGTTCATAAGCAAGGGCTTCTTCGTTGAGATATTCATTGACTTTAGCACCGGCAATGGCTTTTTCATACCATTCTATAGCTTCCAGTTGCCCTAAAACTCGTGCTTTTTCAGCTTCGACGAGATCATATTTGTGCTGGAAATTCATGGGTGCATGTTCTGCCCACAAATTCATTTTTTGCTGGTTAGCAGATACTTTAGTTAAAACGGCATCTTGTTCTTGTTGAGACAAACTCGGATACACCGCCAACTGTATCAAAGAATCATAAAAATGAAATATAGCCACCACTAACATACCGGTAACACCATCTAAATGCTGTTCTGCAATCTCAGCGTGTTCAAGCGCAGCTGCATATTCTTGAAACAAATAATGCAAGATACATTTGTTCAGATGCAAATAATGGATCCCGTTTCTATCATTTGCTTCTTGATATCGTTCCAACCGAATCTTTTCGTCATAAACTTCGCCAATCAAACAACATGGATCGTTGGAATGTCCCATTAAGTTTAAAACAACTTGCCAAAGCAAGTTATTCCAACTCAGAACAAGCTCTTGTTTAAGCTTCGCAACTGCCTGATTGTACAGGGCAATTTCGGGTTCGAGGGCGACAAGTGGTTTACCTATAAAATAAGAATAGCATAAACCAAAATTGATAGAATAGGTACCATATTCGATATCTCCCGTTTCCAAGCCAATTTGATAACTTTTTAACAAGGGCAGGAATGTTTCTCGAACATGTTCTTTCCATGGCTTTATAACACTATTAAAGATATATATGACTCTCGCTTTAAGTTCAGTTTCCTCCAATCGTTTCAGCAAATCTAAAGCCAATTGCCCAAATTGATAGCCAGAATCAATATCGGAAACCACACCACAGAGAATGAATCCATAACAAGCGTAAGAAAAACAGGATTCCGCAACATTGCCATATTCAAACGATAAATCAACTTGTTTAAGTACCATTAAAACCAGCAGTTTTGGTGACGTTTGGTAAGTAGCAGAAGTGACTGCCCTCATGACGCGCATTGCTAATATCTTATTGGTGTTCGTCATCATTGGTAAATCAATGAAAGAATGGATTGGTTTACCAGATAAAGAAACTTGCGTTTTCTGTAGAGCTAATCCAACATCTTCTTGGCTGGGTTCTTCTGGGAGATTAATACCTAATCGGTTTAGAAACATTAAGGCGATTTTAATAGCCTTTCCTTGTTGATTCTGTGCGGTATAAGCCATTATTTGAATTTCACATATTTTGGCTTCATCTGATACAGTTCGTGTTTGTTGTAACACTTTTTTAGCAAGCTGCTCCAACTGTTTAAAATCACCAGTAAAGTAAGCCGCTTCAGCCGCTTCAGTAAAGAGATTGAACGTCAAATCGTACTCAGTTTCCCAACTATTTTCGGTTAAGCATTGGCTAACACGCCCAATTGTTAAATAGCTGACAGCTGCACCATAAGCCGTTGCCATTTTCGCTTTTTGCCCGGCTAGCAAATTCAGTTGGGCGACTTTAAGTCGCTCGGCTTGATTATTGAGCAATTCAATACTGTGATTAAAATGCCCTACAATATCAAATACTTTTTCTTCCAAAATGTCAGTGGGTGTATTTTTCAACAACAAACGACCGATTTGCAGATGCACCGCTTTTTTCTGCTCATCGCCAATTAAGGCGTAAGCGGCTTGTTGAACGAGATCATGTGAAAATTCTAAATGGTGAATGTTGAATGGTAAATGGTTAATGTTATCACCGGTTATTTCCAGTTCGGATAAGGGCAAGATTAAGCCTTCCATCAAAACAGGCATTAAATCAGCAAAAGTATCAATAACAGATTTTTTATAAATGACAGACAAAGTATCCAAATCGAAATGGTTGCCCACACAAGCAGCCAAACATAAAACCTGTTGGGCGGAATCGGGCAATTTCTTCAATTTGCCAATCATCAATTCCACTACATTATCAGTAATATTGATATCTTCAATTTGGTTAATATCCCATGTCCATCCAAATGCTAAAACATCCGAGGTTTGAAACGTGAGCAAATCTTCTTCATACAAAGTACGCAGAAATTGATTCACAAAAAATGGATTGCCGCCGGTTTTACGCATCACTAAATTCGTCAACGAACCAACCGCCTTTTGATGCAAACTCTCAGCAATCAATTGGTTAACATGTTCAAAAGCCAAAGGCTTCAAAGTGATTTTGTTAATAGTGACATTTTCTTCACGGAGTTTATCAAGTGTCATTATTAAGGAATGAGTCGGATCAACTTCATTATCCCGATAAGCGCCAATCAAAAAGAGGGCAGTGTTATCCTCATCAGTCGTGACTAACTCTAAGAATTTCAGCGTTGCTGAATCTACCCATTGCAAATCATCAAAAAAAATGACCAAGGGATGTTCTGGTTGACAAAACACGCGCATAAAGTTTTGAAAAACCAAGTGAAAACGGTTTTGAGATTCCGTAGAACTTAATTGCGGCGCTGGTGGTTGCTTACCAATAATCAATTCGATTTCAGGAAGAACATCAATAATGACTTGCCCATTAGGACCAAGGGCTGTTAATAATTTTTCTCTCCATTGGGCTAATTGGGTTTCACTTTCGGTGAGTAATTGTTGTGCTAATTCTTTAAACGCTTTGACAACCGCACTATAGGGAATATTGCGCTGGAATTGGTCAAATTTACCAGAAATGAAATAGCCCTGTTTTTCGGTAAGCGATTTATAAATTTCTTTGACAAGCACAGATTTACCAATGCCAGAATAGCCGGCAACTAGCATGATTTCTGCCTTGCCATCAGCTACTCGTTCAAAAGCAGATTGTAAAGTCTCTATTTCAGATTCGCGCCCATAAAGTTTTTGCGGAATTTGAAAACGATCTGAAATATCATGTTGGGCTAGTTCAAAATCCAAACCTGCCAGGTCTTGAAGACCTGGCAGGTTTTCTTGGAGTTTTTCTAAATCAGCTTTAAGTCCCCAGGCACTTTGATAACGCGCTTCAGCAGTTTTTTCTAATAATTTGATGATGATATTAGAAAGAGCAATTGGCAATTCTGAATTAATTTGATTAGGTGGCGTAGGCTGTTTTGCGATATGACAATGCACCAATTCCATCGCATCTTTCGATTCAAAGGGCAACTTTCCTGTGAATAATTCGTAAAATGTGACTCCTAATGAATAAAAATCGGTATGATAATCCAAAGCGCGATTCATACGCCCTGTTTGTTCCGGAGACATATATGCTAATGTGCCCTCTAATACTTCTGGATTTTTCAGCGTCAAGTGTTGCTTTGATAATTGGGTGGAAATTCCAAAGTCGATAATTTTCAGCACCCCAGTTGTGGGGTTGAAAACCAGGTTAGCGGGATTAATATCTTTATGGATAATATTTTGCTGGTGAATTTGCCCTAAAATGTCAGTAGCATGGATGGCAAGTGTTAGTAATTTATCCAGAGTAAAGACGCACTGCTCGCCTAGCCACATTTTCAGGGACTTACCACCAAAATCTTCAAGACACATCACCAGCGTATTTTGGTATTTTTCGAGACTATAAGCCTTGACAATGCCATCCAAGTCTGCTAAACGGCATGTGATTTCATATTCTTGCCGATAGCGTGTTAATTCTTCGGGCGTTGAATAGTCTTCTTTTAAGACTTTTAGGATAACCGATAGATTATCTTCATTTCGCAAAGCACAAAAGACTTTAGAGTTAGTGCTTTCGTAGATTTGCTGAGTGATTTGGTAATTTGGAATATTTATCATAATTTTAAAAGGGCAAAAGAAATCCCATTTTTTGAAAAAATGGAATTTCTAAAATGGTTATAATGGAAAATTCAGAATAAACGTAGTACCAACACCAATTTCACTTTGAACATTAATTGTTCCATTTAATTTCTGTGTCACCAAATTAAAAACTATATGTAGCCCTAAACCGGTGCCACCCTGGGCGCGAGCGGTCGTAAAAAACGGCTCAAATATTTTATCCAGATTTTCTGGTGAAATACCACAACCATCGTCGCTATATTCTATTATTAATTGTTCTGAATCCAATTTGATTTCAAAACGCAAGTTTCCAGCTTCTCCTGAAGGATAAGCATGGCGCACCGAATTCATTACGAGATTAGTCACAATTTGTGAAAACGCGCCGGGATAACTATTTATTTTAATTTGCTCATCACCGTGAACCGTGATTTGATGTGGCGTTTTTTTCAGATGCGGTTTTAAGCTAATCAAGGTATTCTGGATATATTTTTTCACGGCAAAAGAACGTTTATCCAAATTGTTTTGATCAACTGCTACTTGTTTAAAACTTTGTATCAAATCCGCAGCCCGATTTAAGTTGTTTAAAACCAAGTTACTACTGGTTTGAGCCATGTTAAAATAGGCTTTGAGGGCGGAACCCTTTAATTGCTTATTAGTATAAGCCGTTGCCGTCTCAATAGTTCGATCAGCTAAAGTAGATGCCGCAGTGACACCAATACCAATTGGTGTATTAATTTCGTGGGCAACCCCGGCGACTAATCCACCTAAAGAAGCCATTTTTTCAGATTCAACTAATTGAGCTTGAGTTGTTTTGAGATGATCAAGAGTATCAGATAGTTCTTGGGTGCGTTTTGCAAGGGCTTCTTCAGCTTGCTTGTTCTCAATAATCCTGCCTAATTGAGTAGCAATTGTATTGATCAAGTTTATCTCTTCTTGCATAAAAGGCCCTTCATCACTTTCTGGTTTTGCTTCCAAATAACAAACTTCCACGCTACCAATTTTCTGACCTTTGATAACAATATTGCTGTTTTGGTGCCAAGCGGTATTTTTGAAATTGGCTGTTTTAAATTCTTGTCCATCAACCACAATTTTAGCACCGGTAATTGACAGATATTGCCAAGAGGGCGAAATAATTTCTAGTGTTCCTTGCAATATTTCCTCAATGAAAAGCCCCTTTTTTTCAGCTAAATTAGAAATAGAATACAGACACTTTATTTCTTTAATGCGCTCTGCTAGATCGTGAGTACGTTCTATAACTTTAGCATCTAATGTATCAAACGATGTTTTCAATTGCCCTGCCATACTGTTAAATGAATGAGCAAGTTCGCCAATTTCATCCTTACGGTTTAATGGTAAATGCTGGCTTGCCTCAATATTAAAATCTCCGGTAGCAATTTGCTGAGTAGCACTGATAAATTCATATAAAGGTTTCGCAATTTGACTACGTAATATCAGAAACATAATTGATATTTCCAATAACAGTGACAAGATACCTAACAATAAAATAAAACGAGCGGTATCAAACGCTAAATCAGCCAGTAATGACTTTGGATAGACAGTGACAAAATACCAATCTGGACCATCAATCTTAGTAACGGCAAGATACTCATTATTTTTACTGTTTTCAATAACAACAGCATTAGCCGGGCGCTCTTTTACTGATTGAAAAATATTCAACAAATGCTCGTTATTTGATTTGAGAATGTTAAAGTTGCCACCAGCATCCATAATTTGAGTCATGTATTGAGGATGGGCAATAAGACGACCATCTTCACGAAATATGATATTATGAGTACCTTCAATATGGTTTGTTATGGTTCTATCAAGCAATTCATTTAGGAAAATATCATGTCCAATAGTGGCAATATGTCGGTTTCCCATATCAACCGGCGTTGTGCAGGAAACCATCCACGTTTTACTCACTTTGTCGTAGAAAAGCCCAGTCCAAGCAGATACTCGTTTTGGATTATGTTTTTTATCGCTAATCCACATATATTCCTCATCCGGAATATAGAGATCAGTCGTTGCATCCTGTGCCCAAGTAGGAAGCTCTGGCAAATAAAGAGCGACAAAATTTTCCGGAGTAATAATATAGGTATCTTGAAAACGGTTATGCCACGCCTTACCGTACAATGTTGCTAGTTCATAAAAGATAAGCACGCGCCGACGAATAGAAGCATCTATGATTAGCGTTTCATCAATGTAAACACCGGCTTGTCGTCTGCCATCAAAAAGTTTTGGTCGGTTGCGGATTACACCGTCTGGCGATCTGACAAACAAGCGATCAAATTCTGCTTGTGGATCTCGTTCGCCCAATTTTTCAAGTTGCCACAATAATTCTTTTTTAAGTTCAATATGGTTATCTTCCGCTAATAAGAATAAAGTACTTTCATACTGTCCCCGTTCAATGATGTATTTATCTAATTGTTTGACAATTTGTAATTCTAAATTGGACATGACATGCCAATAACTAACTAGTGTTACAATAATAGTGATAATTGCTATCCGTACTCCCATTTTAATAATGGTAGATCGGGCAAGCGAATGTTTTGAAAGCATAATAATTTAAAAGCAAAGGGCAGAAATCCCATTTTTCCAAAAATGGTATTTCTAAAATGGTTATAATGGCAAATTCAGAATAAACGTAGTACCAACCCCAACTTCACTTTGAACACTAATTATTCCCTGTAATTTCTGTGTCACCAAATTAAAAACAATATGTAGCCCTAAACCGGTGTCACCCTGGTTGCGAGCTGTTGTAAAAAATGGCTCAAATATTTTAGCAAGATTTTCCGGGGGAATACCACAACCATCGTCACTATATTCTATTATTAAATGTTCTGAATCCAATTTGATTTCAAAATGCAAGTTTCCCGTTTCTTCTATTGAATAAGCATGGCGCACCGAGTTCATTATGAGATTAGTTATGATTTGTGAAAACGCGCCGGGATAACTATTTATTTCAATTTGCTCATCACCGTGAACCGTGATTTGATGTGGTGTCTTTTTCAGATGCGATTTTAAGCTAATCAAAGTATCCTGGATATTTTTTTTCATGGCAAAGGAACGTTTATCCAAATTGCTTTGATCAACTGCTACTTGTTTAAAGTTTTGTATCAACTCATCTGCTCGGTTTAAGTTGTTTAAAACCAAGCTGCTACTACTTTGAGCCATGTTAAAATAGGCTTTGAGGGCGGAACCCTTGAGTTGATTATTGTGATACGCGGTTGCCGTTTCAGTGGTTCGATCAGCTAAAGTAGATGCCGCTGTGACACAAATACCAATTGGTGTATTAATTTCGTGGGCAATCCCAGCAACTAATCCACCTAATGAAGCCATTTTTTCAGATTCGACTAATTCTTTGCGAGTTTGAGTTAATTCTGCGATTTTCTCATCTAATTGGGCAGTTCTTTCAACCACTTTAGCGTCTAAAGTATCAAAAGACGTTTTCAATTGCTCTGCCATCGCATTAAATGACTGAGCCAATGTTCCCAATTCATCGTTAGTTTTTACTTGGGCTTTTTTGCTAAAATCGCCCTTTGATAGCCTCTTAGAGGTACGAACAAGCTCTTTAATTGGTTGAGTTAACTTGCGACTCAGTAGAATGACAAGCACAATGGCAATGACAAACATAGCCAGTGCTAGGAAGCCCGTCTTTATTAACGCATGTTTGATATTGGCTAACATTTCCGATTCTTGTACTTCAACAATGAGATACCAATTCACCAGTGGAAGATACTTAACT
>QNES01000163.1 GCA_003645255.1 Gammaproteobacteria bacterium | reverse complement strand
TGATCAGTATTTGGATAATATCAAAACGGTTACGGCGGAGCAAGTACAAGAAGTTGCGCGTAAGTATTTGATAAATAAGAATTTAACCGTTTCTGTGCTTGAACCCCTGCCTTAAGCGCGATGTATTCGTAGGGGCGAACCTGTGTGTTCGCCCTTTATCTGAAAAGCGATAAAATAATCAAGGGATTATAGTTATCCAGAAAAGTTTTATCCGGTAACAAATACTATTTCTTAAAGAAATAGTATTTGTCATAAGGCAAAATTTATCTGGATAAATATGCCATGAAATTTTTAATTTTGATGTTCAAGTTTTTTAGAACTGCCCTTAGAAATACTATTTTTGGCAAAAATAGTATTTCTTGAAACTTTCTTAGTTTAAAAACTAGCCCTTAGTAACACATTTCATTAGAAATACTATTTTTAGCAAAAATAATATTTTTTAAAGCCCTTTATTTCTTTTTAAACCTCAAAAGGAACTCTTTCAATAACATGATATTTAAAAAATTTTCCACCATCAGTAGCTTGTCGTTATTACTTAACTTGCTAATCTGTCAAAGTGCTTTTGCAATTCCAACCATTCAACATTGGCAAACCGATAATGGGGCGCGAGTTTATTTCGTTCCTGCACCTGAATTACCCATGATTGATGTCGAAATTGTCTTTGAAGCCGGTAGTGCTCGTGATGCTGAAAAGCCAGGGCTTGCCACACTAACCAATAGTTTGCTCAATGAAGGAGCCGGCGGATATTCTGCTGATCAAATCGCCGAAACATTTGACAATTTAGGGGCTAATATCAGTTACTCGGTTGATCGCGATATGGCAACAGTCAGTTTACGTAGCCTAACAGAATCTCAATTATTGCAGCCCGCTTTAAAAATGTTAGCCCTGCTAATGGTACAACCCGATTTTGATAAAGCCTCGCTTGAGCGTGTCAGACAACAAATGTTGGTTGGTTTAAAATATCAACAACAATCACCTAGTGCCATTATCAGCAATGCATTTTATCCGGCTGTTTTTGGTACTCACCCTTATGCCACACCATCTGACGGCACAATTGACAGTGTGACTGCATTTAGTCGTGATGATATTAGGGCATTCCATACCCAATATTATGTCGCTAAAAATGCAGTGGTGGCTATTGTCGGTGCTATAGATAGAAAAGGGGCAGAAGAATTGGTTAATACGATTATTGCTGGACTCCCATCTGGTGAGATGCCAGCACCATTGCCAGCCCCTTCCCCCTTGACTAAGGCACAAACCATACACATCGAACATCCCTCAACACAAACTCATATCATAATGGGTCAGCCTGGTATAGCACGCGGTGATATAGATCATTTCACCCTATATGTCGGAAATTACATACTCGGTGGTAGTGGTTTAGTTTCACGTTTAGCAGAAGAAATACGTGAAAAACGCGGCTTGGCTTATAGTGTCTACAGTTATTTTTTACCAAAGCGGGTAAAAGGACCATTCATAGCCCGTTTAGAAACTCGTAATGAGCAAACGGAGCAAGCACTCAAAGTCATGCAAGAAACGCTACATGACTTTATTGAAAAAGGACCTAGCCAGGAACAATTAAGCAAAGCCAAATTGGGGATTACCGGCAGTTTTCCATTACGCATAGCGGAAAATAGCGACATTATTGGCTATTTATCAGTCATTGGCTTTTATGGTTTACCGCTCGATTATTTGCATAATTTTAACAAAAATATCGAAGCCGTCACCTTAGAAATGATTAAGGAGACTTTTCAACGACGATTGCATTTGGATAAATGGGTGACTATCACCGTTGGGAAAAAGCAACCGTAATTGATTAAAGTTAAGGGCGAACACTTTCGTTCGCCCTACAGGCATGATATTTCATAAAGGAAAATCCTATGGAAACTATCGAAGAACAACTTGAACATCCAAAAGAAACAGTACAGCGTTATTTACAACGAGTCAATCAGTTCTATGACAATGTCTATGACTGGCTCCAAGAATATCCGGATATTACTATCGTTAAAACGCCCTTTGAAAGAAGTGAAATGGGGATTGGTGACTATACGACGGAAAAATTATCCATTTTCACTAAAGATGATCTAGGTGATGATGTCAAGGTGGATATTATGCCGGGCGGTGCTAACGTCATTATGACTGAAGGCACTATTGAAATAGAAGTTTGGAGAAGAGAATATCTTGCCTATATGTCAATAGGAGGTCCTACTAGAATCGAACCAACTACAGGCATTGAACAACCTATTTTTCAAGGGATAAATGCTCCTGGTTGGTATTGGATAAATTCAAATGATGACGATCACCTTTATCGTATAGACAAACCACTATTGCTTAATTTAATTTCACAGATGACTGATCATGTTTTCTAATAATCCATTATTACCGATATGGGATAACTATCAAAATACTTTAATGGTAAAAACCCAAAAGTGAAGAATAAGCCAAGCAGAATATCTCCCAAGTTTGCTTATAAAACTTTGAAAGATATTATAGATATACTAATTATTAATCAATAAATATGCTAATTACTTAGGGTCCCGCAAGGGATTGCCCTTATAGATGTTCAGATAAATATCTTTACCTATAAACGGTTAGTTTGTGTTTCACAGGGCGAACACTTTCGGTTCGCCCTAGCAGCCTGTCGGATTAATCAATTAAGTCATTGATTTTTATCACTTTTATAATAATCATAAATTTTATACAAAACAATTACTTAAGCGATATTCTCCGACAGGCTGCTAGCTCAATTATTTCATTGTAGGCAGACTACCGCGACTCCCCTCCTTCAAGTAATTTTTTTATTCCCAATTCCCAATTTCCAATTCCCAATTCCAAATTCCCAATTAAAAATATAAGATAGATTTTTTTTTAATTATATCCCTTGATCTTCAAATTAGAAATTGCTAATATACTAAATTTTATAAATAATACTTTACTAAAGCTGATTTTTTAAAAGAATATACAAGTTTTAAAGAAATCCGATTTTTTTCAAAAATCGGATTTCTAAATTAATGGTATAATAGTTTATTAGAAAATTCTAAATTGAATATTGAGTCTTCTAATCACTGAAATTGCTTGAACCATGAAACCATTATAGGAGGAAGCATGGCTTTAAAGATAGGAATCCCCAAGGAAGTACATGATGGGGAAAAACGGGTGGCAGCAACCCCGGAAACAACCGATGGGCTATTGAAACTAGGCTTTACAGTTGCAATGGAATCCGGTGCCGGGGATAATGCCCATTTTTCGGATGACGCTTATAAAGAAGAAGGTGTCGAAATTGTAGAAGACACTAAAAAATTATGGGCAGAGTCAGACATTATATTAAAGGTTCGCGCCCCTGAACCTCATCCTACCCTGGGTGTACATGAAGCAGAGCTACTACATGAAGGTACCTGTTTAATCAGTTTTATTTGGCCCGCCCAAAATTCAGACCTCATGGAACGACTAGCCGCTCGCAAAGTCACCGTGATAGCAATGGACAGCGTACCCAGGATTTCCAGGGCACAAAAGCTGGATGCCCTGAGTTCTATGGCTAATATTGGTGGATACCGCGCCATCATAGAAGCCGCTAACCATTTTGGACGCTTTTTCACAGGTCAAATTACCGCTGCCGGTAAAGTTCCACCGGCTAAAGTGATGGTTATTGGTGCCGGTGTCGCCGGACTTGCCGCACTTGGAGCCGCTAATGGATTAGGTGCCATTGTACGCGCCTTTGATACCCGTCCAGAAGTGAAAGAACAAGTTGAAAGCATGGGTGCTGAATTTTTGGAATTAGACTTTGAAGAAGAAGGTAGTGGTACCGGTGGCTATGCCAAAGTGATGAGTCCAGAATTTATCAAAGCGGAAATGGACTTATTCGCCCGTCAAGCGATGGAAGTTGATATTATCGTTACCACCGCATTGATTCCTGGCAGACCCGCTCCCAAACTCATTACCGCCGGTATGGTAGAATCCATGCGTGATGGCAGCGTGATAGTTGATATGGCTGCTGAACAAGGCGGCAATTGTGCTTTAACCGAGCCTGGTCAAATTGTTGTAAAGCATGGTGTCACCTTGATTGGAATCACGGATCTACCAAGCCGGTTACCGACACAATCCAGTCAGCTTTATGGTACCAATTTGCGCCACATGCTAACTGATTTGTGCAAAGAAAAGGATGGTCAAATCAACGTCGATATGGAAGACGATGTTATTCGGGGTGCCACGGTTATTAAAGACGGTGAAATCACTTGGCCACCTCCCAAACCCAAGATTCCAGCGATAGCACCGACACAGAAAAAAGAAGAGGCTGTCGCTATACCACAACCTAAAGAGGAGAAAAAATCAAGTGGCTGGGGAAGTGTATTATTCATGCTGATAGGCGCAGGCTTATTAGCAGGACTGGGTCATGTTTCCCCACCTGCCTTTTTGGCTCATTTTACCGTTTTTGTATTAGCCTGTTTTATCGGTTATCAAGTGGTTTGGAATGTGACACCTGCTTTGCATACACCACTGATGAGTGTGACTAATGCCATTAGTGGTATCATTGTTGTAGGTGCTTTGCTACAGGTATCTGGACCCATTACGAGTCCTGTGACTATCCTGGCGGCGATAGCGATATTGGTTGCTACTATTAATATTAGCGGCGGTTTTTTTGTCACCCAACGCATGTTGCGTATGTTTCAGAAATAAATTAGGAGAACGGACATAATGATTAATGAAGGTTTGCTTACTGCTGCATACATTATTGCCAGCATCCTGTTTATTCTTAGCTTGAGTGGGCTAAGCAACCCAGAAACGGCACGTCGAGGTAATATCTATGGCATGATTGGTATGTTTATTGCCATTTTTGCCATTATTTTTGGTGAAGTATCTCAATACGAGGTCCTAATCGTTGCTATGGTCATCGGCGCGATTATTGGTATCACTGTGGCAGCCCGCGTTCAAATGACCGGTATGCCTCAACTCGTTGCTATGCTACATAGCTTTGTTGGTCTAGCCGCCGTATTAGTAGGATTCGCCAATTACATCGGTCCAGAAGCCGCCGAACACTTTACGGGCACTGAAAAAATTATCCATGAGGTAGAAATTTACTTAGGTGTCCTGATTGGTGCTGTTACCTTTACCGGTTCGGTGATTGCATTTGGCAAATTACAAGGAATCGTCGGTAGTCGGCCCTTACTTCTGCCAGGACGACACTTTTTAAATCTGGGTCTGGCTTTAGCCTGTATTTGGTTAGGCGTTGAGTTTGTTCATCCTGATACCTTCAGTAACGGCATGATTCCCCTGGGGATTATGACGGTTATCGCTTTAATCTTCGGTGTCCACATGGTCATGGCGATTGGTGGTGCAGATATGCCTGTGGTTGTTTCTATGCTCAACAGTTACTCTGGTTGGGCGGCGGCAGCCATCGGTTTTATGCTTGGAAACGATCTGTTAATCATCACTGGTGCCTTAGTCGGTAGCAGCGGTGCGATTCTTTCTTATATCATGTGCCGCGCGATGAACCGTCACTTCCTTAGCGTTATCGCTGGTGGTTTTGGGACCACAGCAGGAAGCGTTTCATCAGGTGGAGATGATGAAGGGAAAGAGGTGGTTAGCACCACCGTGGAAGAAACTGCCCAGTTGTTCCAAGATGCCAAAAGTGTCATTATTGTCCCTGGATATGGCATGGCAGTTGCTCAAGCACAACACCCTGTTTCTGAAGTGACTAAGAAACTTCGTGCAAAAGGTATCACCGTGCGCTTTGGTATCCATCCCGTTGCGGGACGTTTGCCTGGACACATGAATGTACTTCTAGCTGAAGCGAAAGTACCTTATGATATCGTTCTGGAAATGGACGAAATCAATGATGATTTCCCAGAAACTGACGTAGTATTAGTCATCGGTGCCAATGATACTGTCAATCCAGCCGCTCAAGATGATCCTAATAGTCCTATTGCCGGTATGCCGGTATTAGAAGTTTGGAAATCTAAGACAGTGATTGTGATGAAGCGTAGCATGGCATCAGGTTATGCGGGTGTGGGTAATCCACTCTTCTTTAAGGAAAACACGCGCATGTTGTTTGGGGATGCTAAAGCAAGTGTCGATGCGATTCTTGCAAATATTAAGTAAAGCCCTACGCTTACGCTTTGGAAGTGTTTGAAAGAAATCCGATTTTTAAAAAAATCGGATTTCTAATATAGTTTGTCAGATAAATAATTACGCACGTTAAACCTGTCAGGTATTCGAGACCTGACAGGTTTGGATGTTATTTACCTGAACATCTATAGGCTTGATTTATCACTATTAAAACACGTATCAACAGTAAGGAAATATTAATGACTGAAACTAATTTAACTTTCAGGCTTTACAAAGATAATGACACTACCCCTTTACCATGGAATAAAGATGTCATTAAAATAGGAGAATCCTATATTTGTCCCACTTATATACATCGCACACCACCTTGTCAGGCAAGTTGTCCTTCGGGTCATGACATTCGTGGTTGGCTATCCATTGTACGTGGGCTGGATAAACCACCAAAGGACATGCCCTGGGAAGAATATGCCTTCCAACGCATGACAAAATCAAATCCATTCCCGGCGGTTATGGGTCGTGTTTGTCCGGCACCTTGTCAAGATGGTTGTAATCGGAATGAGGTGGAAAACTTTGTTGGTATCAATTCCGTTGAGCAGTATATTGGTGATTGGGCGCGTGAACATAAGCTAACTTTCCCGAAACCTGAGAAAGAAACGGGTAAAAAAGTGGCTATCGTCGGTGGTGGACCTGCTGGTTTAGCGGCTGCCTATTTTCTGCGTCTCCGTGGACACAGTTGTACTATTTTTGAGGAATACTCTGAACTTGGCGGTATGATGTCCTTTGGTATTCCTGGCTATCGCGTTCCGCGTGATGTGCTGAAATACGAAGTCGATAGAATCCTTGACATGGGTGTGGAAGTTAAATTGAATACCCGCGTGGGTAAAGATATTAAAATACCAGAATTAGAAAAAGAATACGATGCTATTTTCTGGGGAGTTGGTGCCACGTCGGGTAAGGCATTGCCTATCCCTGGTGCTGAGGCACCGAATTGTGTTGATGGCATGGTATTTTTACGTGCTTTTAATGAAGGGCGATTACAGCATTTATCAGGTCGCATATTGGTCGTGGGCGCTGGTGATACCGCGATGGATGTCGCAGCAGTCGCTCGACGCATCGGTCATATTTCTCAAATCAACGAAAAAGATCGCCCAGAAAACGTGCTTTTGGGTCAAGCTGTCCATGATATAGCAACAGCGGCACAACGACAAGGTGGCGATGTTTGGATCGTTTACCGCCGTCCTATCTCAAAAGCACCCGCGACTAAACATGAATTGGATGCCATTATTGAAGAGGGTGTGGAAATTCATGAGAGTTTGGCACCGCTGGAAGTCATTCGAGGTGAAGATGGTCGTGCGACTGCACTTAGAGTGCAACCGGTGAATTGGGTGAATGGCAAAATGGAACCCAAGGAAGGTGAGGAATTTAATATTGAGTGTACCATGATTGTAGGTGCCACCGGTCAAAAGGGTGATTATACGGGCATTGAAGAACTTGACAATGGTTGGGGACTGATAGATGCGGATAAAACGTATCAGGTGAAATCCAAGCAGGGTCATTTCGTGGCTGGAGATGCTGTGAAACCGCTGTTGTTGACGACTGCAATTGGGCAAGCTTCTATTGCTGTTGAAGGTATAGAAAAATACCTGAATGGCGAAGAAATTGCGGCTCGCCCGAAAGTCGATACACACCACTTCAATTTGCTTGAAGAACTTCAGATTCATAATCTGGAACCTGAAGAGTATAATCATAAACAAGACTGGGGTACTAACGAATCGAAGTTTGCGGTTCACAACTATGAAGATCGCTCATTCGCTGAAGTGATTCCTCATGAACAACTCTTCTTAGCGCATTTTCCTTATGAAGCACGGAACCTGCGCGACGAAGTTGACATGAGTCCTGAAAAGGTACTCAGCAACTTTAATGAACGCTTTTCTGGGCTAACTGAAGAAAAAGTCAAAGCTGAAGCTAACCGCTGTATGAGTTGCGGTATGTGCTTTGAATGCGATAACTGCGTGATTTACTGCCCGCAAGATGCTATATCCAGGGTGAAAAAGGACAAGCATGTGATGGGACGCTATGTTGAGACTGACTATGCAAAATGCGTTGGCTGTCATATTTGTATGGATGTTTGCCCGACGGGATATATCCAAATGGGATTGGGACAGTCTTAATGGTTAATGTGTTAAACAACTTCCAATCAATGAAAAGAAACCCCGTTTTTTCGTAACTACTCAGCCTTGAAATTTATTTCAAGGCTGAAAGCTAAAGGCGGCTAGAGCCGCCTGAATAATTTAACTAGCTTTAGACGGCGATAGCTGTTAGCCTTGAGATAAATCTCAAAGCTGAGTACGTTTTTTCAAAAAACTTGGTTTCTTCTCGTCTAAAAATTTTAAAAGATTCGTTAAACCGGTAAACAACATGCTTTTATCTTCAGACTGGAACAATGAAGCTTATTTCTCTCTACACTTAGTTCAAGAAATATTAGAAGAGGCAGGATTACCAAAAAGGAGTGATTTCTCACACTGGTATCCACAATTTCCGATAGTCATTTCCAAGGTTGACAAAAAACAGTCTCCAAGTACCGCAGATTTTTTCATAGAAGATCGTAGTAGGGATATCAATTTTCTAATTGAAGTCAAATCCGCTACTACACGCATTGATGGCAGCGCACGTTTTCAGTTAGATATGTATCTTCGTTATTCAAAGGTAAAATTTGGTATACTCATTGATCCTTTTTTAGTTGAAGCTTATGAATTTATACGGGGGCGGGC
>QNES01000162.1 GCA_003645255.1 Gammaproteobacteria bacterium | reverse complement strand
TCAACGCTTGGAAAATGAAAATATTCATATCGGCCCAAGTGATTATGTTACCTGGCAAAAAGACAATAAAGTCTGCTTCATCCGCATGGAAGGCAAACTGTTTGGTGATGTGCCGATGAATCTTGAAATGCGGCTTTCCGTGGAAGATTCGCCCAATTCAGCAGGGGTGGCGATTGATTCTATCCGCTGTGCCAAACTGGCGATGGATCGTAAACAAGGTGGTATTTTAACTGCGCCATCCGCGTATTTCTGCAAACATCCGCCCAAACAATTTACAGATGATGAAGCTTACACAATGACTGAAGCGTTCATTCAGGGAAAATAGTCGGCAGAAATGCTTGACAACGACGATGAAAAGTATTTAGCATCCATGAACCTATCCCACTATTCAGTTTAGTCACTCAGAAATCCGATTTTTTAAAAATCGGATTTCTTAAACCTTGTTTTTTTGTCAAAAACCAAAATATTTTTTATTCATTAGACTTGTCCGTAAATAAATTCAAAGCCTTGGACTTGAGTCCAAGGCTTATTTTCGGACAAATCTATTGTTTTGCATTTTTGAATAGGGCCGGATAGGTTCATAGTATTTACTGAAGATTAGCCTGAATTTATTCAGGTGATAAATGTTTTAGGTAGGCCATTTTAAAGGTGCGTGGTGCTTTAGTACCTCTCGCAACGGTGCTAAAGTGCCTACGATAAACTGATACGCCAAACCAGTCTGAAAATATTTGTCAAAATCAATACCCAACCCCTCAATGTATTTAGATTATAGGAATAAATAATGGATGATATGTACAATCATTTCTCTCAAGTGGCTCCTCGTTATAGGGAGTTACGTATAACAGATGGAGAACCGATTGCTTTTATTTGCGAAACATTGAAAGATTTGTCTAATATCAAGGCAGCGGATGTTGGATGTGGTGATGGGCGTTATGACTTACGACTTTTTCAGCTTATGAACAATTTGTACCTAAGCTGTATCGACACTAACGCTCCTATGTTGGAACATGTGTCGGATTACTTGAAAAACCACAACATCACTCAATTTGAAACGATCCAAGCAGGTGCTGAGGATTTTCCATTGAAAAATAACTCAATGGATTGTGTTTTAACCTTTAATGCTGTACATCATTTTGACTTTCTTAAATTTATTGAAAAAGCCGCTGATGTGATAAAAGTAGATGGCAATATTTTTATCTATACCCGGTTAAGAAGTCAAAATGCGCGGAATATCTGGGGACAATATTTTCCAGCTTTTGTGGAAAAGGAGACGCGCTTATATGAACAAAATGAAATGGAACAATGGATTCAATCCGTTGATTCATTAACCCTAGAAACGGTTAAACCGTTTAAATATGAACGCAACAGTAGTTTGGAACGGCTCATTGAACAAGCGAGGGGCAAACATTATTCCACATTTTCTCTTTATGGAGAAGAGGAATTGGAACAAGCCTTAAAAGTCTTCCAAAACAAGATTCAAAAGGCCTTTCAAGACACAAACAGGATTGAATGGTTTGATGAAAATATCTTACTGGTTTTGAAAAAACACTCAACTCCTGTAGCTTGAACTTGATTTGACAGCCGTTGATGGGTTAGACGGAAAGTCCCGTTTTTATTCGTTCAAAATATATAGATGTTCAGTCTATAACTTAGAAAACAGTATATGAAAAGTCCAGTGTTGGTGATCGGTCATATTACCCAAGATTTAATTGATGGTCAGGTACGTTTAGGCGGTGCAGCTGCCTACATTGCTCTGGCACTCAGTGCTTGTGGACAGGATGTGGCTTTGGTGACTCGTACACCAGAAGTTCCCTTGCTAGAGCCACTGTCATCGAATCCGCGCATCCATTTACACCGTCTTGCCTCGAATACGATAACGACATTTCGCCATCATTTTGAGACAGGTAAAAGACAACTTAGTTTGGATGCTTGTGCCACTGACATTAGCGTGAACGATATCCCACTTAAGTGGCGTAACTTGCCCTTGGTCTTTTTGGTTCCCGTCTGTGGGGAGTGTCGTTTGGAGTTATTATCAGCTTTCCCTGAATCTGAACTTATTGTTGGTATGCAGGGCTGGTTACGTACTGTGAGTAAAGATGGACGAATAAAGCCATCCAAACCGCCGGAAGCTTTGCTAACCGCTCGGATGTTGGCTGTCACTTTGTCAGCCGAGGATCATCCTGAGGCTAATGCATTTGCCAAGCGTATGGCTGAACATTGCCGGCTCATTGCCCTTACCAGAGGGGATATGGCAATAACAATCTATGAAAAGTTGGGTCAAAGCAATATTCCCGTCAAGCCGGTACAGCATGTACATGATACTAATGGTGCCGGTGATGTCTTTACCGCCCTTTTGGGTTTGCAGATAATGGCTGGAAACTCGGTAAATATAGCAGTTAGTCAAGCCGCTCAAGGCACTGCACGTTATGTTGAAAAAGGTATGACGGGATTGATTAGAGCAAAAAAGATCGTTAATCACATTAATTACGATAAAACCAAACTTGTCAGACTGATCAAAAATATCAGTCAAATGTGACAAGCAATCCGCTGGTTGATATGGGTATCAAAAACGGTCACATTTTGAATGGTTTGATGAAAATGTTTGACGGGTAAGCCTAAATAGGGCAGACACGTAGGTCTGCCCCTACAATAATCCCCCCGTTTTCATTCCATTTTCATATCCACATAGTCAGGCGTAGCACGAGATTTTAAATCGGCAACTACCTTTTGTACTTCTGGTTCGGAGACAAAACTACTATGTACACGAACCGGCATCCCGGTACCGGCTGTCATATATAACATATCTCCATGCCCTAATAGGGTTTCTGCGCCTACTTGACCTAAAATGATACGCGATTCATTCTGGTTATTGACTTGAAATGCCATGCGCGTCGGAATATTGGCTTTAATTAAGCCGGTAATCACATTAACTGTGGGATGCTGCGTCGCTAAAATCATATGGATACCGGCAGCACGGGCTTTTTGGGTCAAACGAGTGATGGATTGTTCAATAGATCTTTCTACTTTGGCTGCCACCAATTCTGCTATTTCATTGAAAATGATCACGATATAAAATAGGGCAGTCTGTGCCTGATTTTCTAAAAACGCTTGCTCGTTTCCTTGGATCAACAGTGCTTGATTATAGTCTTCGATATTGCGAACACCCATTTGAGCCATTAAGCGGTAACGACGCTCCATTTCTTTGACACACCATTGCAAAGCTGGCGGTGTTTGTGCCATATCCGTTATCACTGGCATTAATAAATGGGGCAAATCAGCATAAATTGATAATGCTCGACTGGTGCTATCTATCAATAATAAACGTACTCCCTGAGGGGTAGATTTATACAATAAACTCAAAATCAACGTATTAATTGCAACGTTTTTTTCCTTACCTTCACAGTCAGCCATCAATATATGTGGAATATGGGTTAAATCAACCACGACCGGTTCTCCAGCGATATCTTCACCCAATACGACTGCCAGTGGAGAGGTATTTTCTTGATATTGGGCGCTATTGAGTAATTCGCTAAAATAAATTTTTTGGCGTTTAAAATTGGGCATTTCAACGCCAAGCATTTCTGGTTGCGTTTCTACCACTCGTACATTTTCTACCCTCAATACTTTGGCGAGTGCCCTACCCAGTTCATCCAGATGGTTGGTATTGATAGCTGTAATAGTATGCACCTCAAAATTAGTCAAAACGGGTCCTTGATGGAGAGTATTAACCTCTATCTCAACTTTTAAAGCCGCAAAAGCCTCTATTATCTGCTGCGGCAACATTTGCACCGTGGGCGAAGTCACAACCTTTTTTTCAGATACAGGGTTTAATAAGTTTAATGCCGGTAAGAGGGAAGACGGCGTTATTTTGACAACCGGTGGGGATTGAGCAGCAGCCGGTGTAACTTCTGGTAAAGTTTTGGGTCTTCGGGAAGTTATTTCATCTCTTGATGGCTTTTCTCGAATAAAATAGTCATCGTCATATTCATCCTCGTAAGCATCTTCCATATAATACTGTTCACGCTCTGTACGCCATTCAGCCCGACGATCTTTCCAGCGTGTGTAAGCCGTTTTGGTCCATTGTCGCAATTTTTGAAATAATCGTTTAAACCCATTTGTAAGCATTTTTAGCCAATTTTTAGTATGGGCTATAAACCAGGGTAAAAATTGCTTATTCATGTATTTTTCTGCGACAGGCAATCCATGATTCAAGGTGTAATAACCCAATGTATCCATCAACTTTAGCCAGGATAACCCGGTGAGTAATGTTACCCCCGTGAAAAAAACCGCCAGCAAAATAAGAGTTGCGCCTAGCCTATCAACTATTGCCACTAAACCATTACCAACCCATAAACCTAAAATACCACCAGCATGGGTAGGCAGTAATGCACTTTCAGCCATAAAATGTACGATGGCTAAACCACACCCTGCACTCAAGGTCAAAACAAAGCCGATACCAGGCACAATTAAACTTTTTGGTTCGGCAAGAATATCATGATGGTGTCCTTGATAAATTATCCAGCCCATATATCCAACCATAGGGGGAAACAGATAGGCAAAAAAACCAAATAAGTAAAAAAATAGATCAGCAAACAAGGCACCCACAATACCGCCTTGATTCTTAATTTCTTCTACTGGACCACTATGCGATATACCTGGATCGCCACCATGATAAGTCAGCAATGATACAAATAGGTATAGCCCTACAAAACAGAAAAAGATTAATACAATCTCACGTAAACCATGCTTGATTGGCTTTTTCTTATTAGTGGAATGAACTCTCCGATGACTGCGACGGGCTTGGCTTACCATGTTAAATCCTCGTTGTCAGTTATTGTGATAGGTGATTATATAGTTTTTCAGATAAATGTTTTGGTCTAAAGGGTTCGCCATTACATGAATCTATTTATGTATTGTAGTTACCACAGGTGAAACCTGTGGTAACTTATAGGTTTTATTTAGTAAAAGCAATACCTCCCTTACCAGTTTGTTTGACTTGAGACAAAACCTTATTAAGGCGAATGAGTAGTGTTTCCAGATTATTTTCAGCATCAGAATTCCCTTGATATTTACAAGCACTGATACTTAGGTGGAGTTCTAGTAATTGCCCCATTGGGGTTTTGATTGATTGCTGTTGAATACGTTCTAAAACGGTCGTTGGAATGCTATGGTTAAAATTCCACAGTACCATGACGAATTGATCGCCACCCCAACGGGCTACCCAATCACCTTCGCGGATATTTTTGGAAAGTGCCTCTACAATCTGTGTCAAGCAGACATCCCCCAGGTAATATCCAAATTGCTCATTGACACTTTTTAGTTGAACAACGTCAATTAAAGCAATTAGCATTTGATTACGGTCACGATTGGCACGAGCCATGTCCTGACAAAGGCGTTCTTCACCCGCTAAACGATTTGGAATACCTGTCAATGGATCTATCAGGGAGGCGGATTCAAACGAATGGTTGACTAAATCCAGTTTCTCAATCACATACTGAATATAAGTCATTAATTGACCCACAGAATCCCCAAAGTCGCTTGAAAGTTTCGGTTTTTGTTCATCATTGAGATATTGCTGTAGCGCGGATAAAATTGTTCTAATCGGGGACACTAACAAATATAACAAGGGAAGGGTAACTATCATCCCAACCAGGCTTGCCAGTAAAATGATAATGAAGATATCAAGGTTATCATTTGAACGCCACGATGAATTCACTGTGAGATAAACAGTGAGCGTCAGCAAGGGTATAATGGAGCCAATAAAGGCTATGAGCATAAATTTCAGGGCATAACTCTTTCGCAATCCGGGTAAATAGGAAAGAACAGAATAAACTTTAAATGAGTTAGTCTTCATATTTTTATCGCTTAATTAAAGGGGTTGCAAATAAATAACATTCAAATTTAGAACTTAATGTGAGATATATCTTAATCTAAAATAAAATTATGTCAATTTAACTTATAGATGTTCAAATAAATAATTTCACAAAGCAAACACAAAAGCTTCGCCCTTGACAGGTTTTAGAAACATATCAGGTTTTCACAGCGATTTTTAGGAATTATTTTGTATACGTTCCTTAGTCGAAAAGGCAAAATGAGCACCTTCATTTTCGATAATTTTCATAAATTCCAGCATATTTTCTTCACGGATACGCAGTAATGAGTGCCAATGAGTGGTTTTAGTGAAATAGTATAACAAAATGTCAATGGAACTGTCATTAAATTCAACCAAGTGAACTAATATAGTCGCTGACGATCCTGTTTCAATTTCAGGATGATTTTGTAAATAGTTTTTAATATTTTGCAAAATACGTGTGATTTGTTCACGACGGGTGTTATATTTTAAGCCTATACGCATTTTGATATGTCGGTTAGTCACTTCACCTAAATTAGTAACTGGCGAATGAGTCAATATCGTATTTGGAAGAATGACAATAGCATTATTAAAAGTACGTATTTTGGTATTTCGTGAACCAATTTCTTCTACAATACCCTCAATATCAGATGTTATAATCCAATCACCTGGCTTAAAGCTTTTATCAAAAATAATGCTTAAAGAGCTAAAAAGGTTAGAAAGTATATCTTTCGCTGCTAGTGCCAGCGCTGCACCCGCTACACCCAAACTTGCTAAGAGTGCTATAATACTAATGCCCCATTCATTCAAAATAGCCGTGAAACCTATTAGCACAATAATAATTTTCGCGCCTTTAATCAACAGATTTTTAATTCCTTCCTTTAATTCAGCTCCATCAACAAGAAGACTTTTGATTCCATAATTTAATTTAGGAGCTGTTGGAATGATTAACTTTTTAATTATAAAACTTAAAGGCTTGATACTATAATAAATACTCCAAAATAGGTTAAATACCAGCAAACTACGAATGATGGGTATTAATATCTTTCCAATATTGGCTGGCAAGTTCAATATAAGTACAGCTAAATAAAAGCCCAATACGATGAAAAAAAATTTAAAAGGAGATTCAAGCTTCGCAAGTGTTTCTTCATCAAATACGATTTCGTCTTTAATGGAAAAATTTTCTAACTGTTTTAAAAGCAGCTTGGCAAAAAATTTGTGGAACAACAGTACGCCTATAAAAATCAATGCTGCTAATATAAAGTCACCTAAATAAAAACCTTTCCATTCCCATAGTTTAAACATAAGATTTGCTCATTATAGATTCTCAAGTAAATTATTTCATAAGGGCAGACACGTAGGGCAGGATTAACGTGTTCGCCCCTACAGTCAATAAATACGTTGAGTTTTGTAGGGGCATATCTGTGTGTCTGCCCGATACTTAATGGCATTGACGCGCCGGCGTGGGAA
The DNA here is from genome assembly GCA_003645255.1 of Gammaproteobacteria bacterium. Taxonomy (GTDB): domain Bacteria; phylum Pseudomonadota; class Gammaproteobacteria; order Beggiatoales; family Beggiatoaceae; genus QNES01. Next base: position 1,580 of record QNES01000162.1, on the reverse strand, counting down.
CCAGCGAGCGTAGGGTGCGTCCTACGCACCCAACGCTCTTTTCATTAATTGAATGGTTGCGGTGGGTTTAGCTACTCACTCTATGCTCGCTTTATTTATTTCAAAGACAATTCTTTGATTTCAAGCACCAACTCTCGCCCATGAACAAAACTGACAGTAAATCGGTCAAGTGCTTCCCTCCGACCCCATATCGGAGGAATAACAGATGAAAGGGAGATTGCTACTGGCATTTCAAAAGGGTCCGTTCCAATTCTGGCTGTTATTCTATGAACATAGGCATTGACTGACATATCTGAAGATAAGATGCCACCTACAAGCATAGGCATACCATTCTCAACATTAGATACCAAAATTTGACAGAGGGGTAAGGGAATAACAGATATATCCGCGCCAGTCTCAGCCAGAACCTGCCCAACCTCCAACCACTTTCCGAAACGCTCGGAGAAAAACGCCAGTCTGACCAGTGGGCGGGTTATTTTTCCAAAAATGTGGTGTTCTTTTTCAATGTATGGAAAGGTTAATTTTTTCATACCAATGTCACGGGAAAGGATCGCCAGTTGATAACTAACTCTTGATCCGGATAGTGTTCCATAATATTTGGATAATGAGTCGGCAAATCCAACCCTGACCAAATTTCTTTACCATCGGCTTCAATGAAAAATTCAAACCCGGGCAATCCAGGTTTGGATTGCAGTTTCATGTTGATCAGATCAACCTGTTTTTCAAGATTTTGCAGACGGTTTATCATACCAGGTAATACCGTATTTTCTGCCATTGAAACATTGTTTATCATAAGTTATATCCGGTAATATTTAATAATATATTGATTTTATTCATGTATCAGTGAGCTAAGTAAGTGGTGGGTGCAGTGAAACTCTACCAACCCAACGCTGCACTATCGTGGGACAATCATAAGTTATCATTGCTCCCAACTTTCTCGATCAGCCGTCAAAATGCCTTGCTCATGTAGCCAAGCTTCGACAGACGGCGCAAATCCTTTGGCGCTCAAATAGACAGGGCAAACAAACTTAATAGAGTGTCCCAACCAATGTTTAACGGCTTTTATCTTTGTTACAAATAACTGCGCTTCCTTCAGACTGGGTGGATTTTTCGCATCGCGGTTTTTAAGCTCAAAAACTAAAGCCCAACAACTGTTTGCATTCTCACCTTTAGCCAAAACATCTATTTCTAGCACCGTTGTTTGGGGCAACGACAAATAATAATTCATCCAAATCATCTCAAATCGGCTTTCTGAGCATTCCGCCAACATTGGCTCCATTTTAGTAAAATGCGCCGCGTTTGAAACGGGACGAATTCGTTGTCGAAAATGCTTAATCGGCTGCGCTTGTTTTCGGCAATGGTTTAATTCTCGATACACGACCAATTCTAGCATTCGACCTTTCAGTTCATTCAAAGCGCCCTTTAAGGACAAATTTTCTTTTTTCAATTCCGCATTAACCGATGCGGTTAATTCTGCGGCTATATTAGGCTTTTTACGATGAATTTCTTCTTCATAAAGATCACGAAAAATTAAGTCCAAAATATTATCCGGAATACCCCGATAACGAAAATTGCTGGTT
>QNES01000161.1 GCA_003645255.1 Gammaproteobacteria bacterium | reverse complement strand
TGGGAAGAGCAATTTTGTGACGAACCCTTCGGAAATTTGACAGGTAGGGAACGGGTGTTACGTTTAAATGAAAAATTGGGGCTAAAATTATCGCCAGCCGAATTTGTATTTGCCTGTGATTCTTGTCATCAACCGACTGAGCAACAATATTCTGTTCTTGCTTATGAATCTAATCCACTCCCTCACAGTTTTATCCAAAGAAGACATATTTGTTGGAAATGTGTTGAAACGGGTGAATTTGTCAAAAGCGGGTTGGCAACTGATGATGGGGAAAGGTTCGTTGTCGAGATGATTCAGAATGGTGAAATAAGGGATTGGATGTGAATATAATTCCAACAGCAAGAGAAATGTAGCCCACCTCACCGATGATGGTGGGCAAAACTTGCCCACCCTACGATACTGTCCCTATTTTTCTGCTACGCTCGCTAAGTTATGATTTAGTCAATGCCACCTGCCCTAGCTGTTTTAATATCTCTAAAACCGTATATAAATCATTGCCTGGATTACGAAGTTCAAATACTTTAGATAAGGCATATTGCGGCATTTTACCTTTAACTAATTTAATAAAAACAAAACTTCCTCCGGTTGTTATCATGCCATAGCAAAGTTTATCCTGATTTTCATTAGCCAACATATAGGCTAATATTTGTGCTAACCCGGCTTCGATAGAATAAGCAGCCTGTTTTGATTCGATGACCATAATCCAAAATCGGTCTTTCAAAACTAACACATCAATTTTGCCCTCCACAACCATTTCACCATCTACAGTGGAAATTTTGACGGAATATTCTGATTTAGTCTGAAAAGGATAGGAGTAAAACCCTGCAAGATGTAACAAGGGTCCTAAAATGGCCATTTTAATGGTATCTTCTAATAATGGAGGATACTCAAGTAAGTTAAAATAATCATCCTTCATCCGATCCAAAAACGGTTTCTCAAAATCAGTGAGATCGGGGTCTTCAGTTTGCCATTCTTGAAAAAATGGCTTATCTCTGTTGAGTTGAAGACCAAATTGGGTTTTCAAATCATGTAATGAAATGTCACTTGCACGAATAGTTTGACTCATCGTATTTTTCCTAGCGCGTAGGGTGGGTAGAAAACCCACCAAACCTCAATGAATACTCATTTTTTGGTTGTGGTGGGCGAAAGCTACCAGCCTATGCTTTGTTATGAATTTTGTGTAATAGTCTATTTTCTATTTTAACTGACTACCTTTAAGATTAGTAGGGCAAAATGATGTGTTAGTATAACACGCCCTACGGAAGCCCCTTGTCATGATTAGACTTGGGCTTTTATAAACGCCATCCAGCATGAAATGTGATCTGTCCCTATTTTTCTACCTATTTTTCTAGAGTGAAGATAATGCGTTAAGTATTTATTGGAACAGTGGTGGAATTGAATTACCGCGTAAATAAAAAAAAAGCTTGCAAATCAATTAGTTGAAATTATCATTCCACGCTATATTAGAAATTCGATTTTTTGAAAAATCGGATTTCTTTAATACCAAACACCACAATTTTTTAATATGACTAAATAATTGGGATTAGAGTAACATTAATTGATTAACTTTTATTATTAAATCAGAGTTTTGTAGGGTGGTTTCGAGGTTTTAGTTACCCACCTTCACGACGCGCATGCTCCAAGTTTTACCGGTTTCACGCGGTGCCCAGACGGTGATGTAATGTCCCCCTTTGCCTGGGTTATCGCCCAATAATTCTTGAATCGCGCCATTTACCAATTCTTGACGGGGAACGTGATAATGTAGTTCCGGATCAATTGGTCCGTAAGATGAAAATTTTCGCATATTTCTAAAACTCCTATAGACTTGTCCCGAAATAATTAAGTTATATATTTCAGAGACTTATGTCAACCTCAAAATAAAAGTATTTTAAAATCAATGACTTAAATAAATTCCGTTTCAATTTGACAGTTAATGATTTATTATGTTATACTAATAAAGTATCGTTAATTAAGTAGGTAGGTATAAATATTTTAACAGGTTTATTATAAAGCATTGATTATTAACGGATTTTTAAAATAGATTGCTATAATATGACTAACTCTTTATTACTTAACTCCCTAGAACTTCCTCCCTTTTCCAAAATTCAACCAGCCGATATTGTTAAAACGATTGAATCGGTACTTAATGACAATCGCGCCCAAATCGCCAATTTAATTGAAACGGCTGCTCCTTTTACTTGGCATAATTTTATTCAGCCTATCAATGAATTGAATGACCGTTTCAAGCGAATTTGGTCTCCCATTGAACATTTGCATAATGTAGCAGATACCGAAGATTTGCGGACCGCTTATAATGCTTGTTTACCAATGATATCCGCTTATCACAGCGAACTGGGACATAATCAGGGCTTATATGCCGCCTATCGGGCAATTGCAGAGAGTTCCCAATATGTCTGTTTGGATGCGGTCCAGCAGAAGGTGATTAAAAATGAATTGCGTGATTTTCACCTATCAGGTATAGATTTATCGCCTGAAAAACAGGCGCGTTATAAGGAAATTCAAGAGAAATTATCCCAACTACAAACCCAGTTTTCTGAAAATGTGCTTGATGCCACCCACGCTTGGAAAAAACAGATTACTGATGAGCATCTATTAGCAGGTTTACCAGAATCAGTGATCGCCTTGGTAAAACAAAATGCGGCGCATGAAAATTTGACAGGGTGGGTATTGACTTTAGATTTGCCCTGCTATCTGCCTGTTATGAATTATGCTGATAATCGCGCATTGCGACAGGAAATGTATGTGGCTTATGTGACACGCGCCTCTGATCAAGGTAGCCATGCAGGGCAATGGGATAATAGTGCCATCATGCAGGAAATATTGGTGTTACGACATGAGCTAGCACAGTTACTCGGTTTTGTCAATTATGCTGATTTTTCTTTAAGTAAGAAAATGGCGGAAACACCTCAACAGGTTTTAGATTTTTTGATGGATTTAGGGCAACACGTTAAAGCCCTTGCGGTAAAGGAATTTGAAGAATTACAAGGCTTTGCTAAAGAATATGGTAATGTAGAACACCTTGAAATGTGGGACGTACACTACTATTCTGAAAAATTGCGTCATGACCGTTATGATATATCTCAAGAATCGCTGCGCCCCTATTTTCCATTGCCTAAAGTTTTAGAAGGACTCTTTGGTGTCGTGGAGCGTTTATATGGTTTATCTATTCAACGCCATAACGGTATCGACACCTGGCATCCGGATGTGCAATTCTTTGATATTTATGATGAATTGGGTACTTTACGGGGACAATTTTATCTGGATTCTTATGCGCGAAAAGGTAAACGGAGCGGTGCCTGGATGGATGAATGCCGCATCCGTCACCGCACTCCCTGTGGTTTACAAATCCCAGTCGCCTATTTGTCTTGCAACTTTACGCCTCCACTTGGCAAACAATCATCTTTATTAACTCATAAAGAAGTCACGACATTATTTCACGAATTTGGACATGGTTTACACCATATATTGACTCAAGTGGATGCCGCTCCCGTTGCCGGTATTAACGGTGTCGCGTGGGATGCAGTAGAGTTGCCCAGTCAATTTATGGAAAATTGGTGCTGGGAGCGTGAAGCTTTAGATTTATTTGCAGCTCATTATGAAAGTGGGGAAGCGTTACCAGATGAATTATTTAATAAAATGCGGGCTGCAAAAAATTTCCAAGCAGGGATGTTTACAGTGCGACAATTAGAATTGGGACTATTTGATTTTCGCCTACACGCTGAATATACGCCCGAACTCAATATTCAAGCCCTATTAGATGAGGTGCGTCAACAAGTGGCGGTACTCATTCCCCCGGCTTTTAACCGTTTTCAGCACAGTTTTTTACATATTTTTTCAGGCGGTTATGCTGCCGGTTATTATAGCTATAAATGGGCAGAGGTATTATCAGCAGATGCCTTTTCTAAATTTGAAGAGCATGGCATTTTTGACAGGGCAACAGGGCAACAGTTTTTACATTCCATTTTAGAAAAAGGCGGTTCCGAAGAGCATAAGGCATTATTTATCGCATTTCGCGAACGAGAACCGTCGATTGATGCGTTATTGAAATCTATAGGGCTTTATAAGGTTCAAGAAATCCGATTTTTTCAAAAATCGGATTTCTAAGAAAATCAATTTGTAGGCTGGGCAATAACATTGCCCATCTTTACGCCTTTTGATTTGCCCTTTTATCTTCCCTGCGTAAAAGATAATTCAAAATTGGCGGTGTCAACAGTGTCGTCAAAATCACCATGATAATGACTACCGAAAACAGTTCTTCACTAATCACACCAAGCTGTTTACCTATCATCGCAAAAATCAGCCCGACTTCGCCGCGAGGTGCCATACCCCAGCCGACAATATACTTATTAACAGGTCCCGCTACGATACCTGCCACCAATTTACCGATAAATGCTACCGCTGTAATAACTAAAGCGATGCCTAATATTTTGGGATCAAATAACGTTTCTAAATTGACTTGCATGCCCGTTACCACGAAAAAGAGTGGCACTAAAAAATGCCCTAACGGTTCAATTAAGCGATCAATATGATGTTCAGTGTGCTTGTCCAAAACTCGTTTGACTTCGCACTTGGTGTGCTCATCCGCTTTTTCAATCGCTCTCTCTATGGGCACTTGAATTTGAGGCTCATCAAATCGAGAAAAATAAACCGGTTTGAGCATTAAACCGGCAGCAAAAGCACCCACGATAGGAGCCAGTCCGACAAAATGAGCCAAATAGGCAAAAATCAGGCAAAAGCTAATAGCAATTGTGAACTTCATACCTACTCCGGTATGAATCCGAGAAAAGAATTGTCCTATATAAGGGGCTAATAATTGTCCCAAAAACAGGGCACCCACCAGGAATAATATTGCCTTTGTCGTTATCAAACTGATGTCGCCGGTACTAACCACACCCGTTGTCACAATCGCTGAAACAACCGCTAAAATAATTAATCCCATGACATCGTCAATGACTGCCGCACCTAACACAATTTGAGCTTCCCGCGTTTGTAACTTGTTTAAATCACGGAATACTCGACCGGTGATACCAACGGAAGTGGCTGTAAGGGTGGCTCCTAAAAATAAATAGGAATTTGTATCCATTCCCGGCATTAGCCACATACCGGCTACATAGCCAAGACCAAAAGGAACTACAACACCTACAATGGCAACCATAAAGGCTCGTACTCCCACCTTTTTCATTTCTTCGATATGGGATTCCAAGCCAATTTGAAATAACAATACCACTACACCTAATTCGGCAAGGAATAGAATGATCCCGTCAGCCTTGATTGGATCGAATACCCCAATTCCCACGAGGGCAAGATTTCCCAGTATAACCCCTAACACTAATTCGCCCAGGACAGCAGGCTGTCCAATTTTTTCAACTAAGCTTGAAATTTTTGCCATTATAAGCAAAACCGCAATCCATAAAAAAAGGTTTGCGAAATGATCGGCATTTCCGCCACCGCTGGCGTATGCCAAGGGGACTAAAAATAATGAAAGTAGTAGTATCCATGTACCTTGAAAATGACCATGGGATCGACTACGTAAAGTTTTTGTCATTGACTAGCTCCTAAAAAAATGAAATAAAAGTTTCCAACATTAAAAAAAATAATGTTATGTTAATATTCTAACAAATTATGAATAAAAATGGTAACGACGAAGGGCAACCACAATGGATTGCCCTCTTACTAAGGAGATTCATGGAAAATCCATTGTTTAGTCAATTATTCCATAACACTTACGGGCTAGAAGATTTTATCACGGAAATTTTAGCCGGCGTATTGCGTTCTGATCCGGCTTTGTTAGATAGTTTCGTCAACAAAGTATTAGGTATCAAAGGGCGTGATTTTATTGTAGAAACTCAACGCATTTATGGTGATTTAACCGTCGATCTGGTTTTTTACAATAAAAAGAATTTGTGTTTTATGGGAAATACCATTCAAGCGATTGTAAAAGAGCAACAGCATCATTTTGAAAAATGTCAAATTGTTTTAGAAACGGAACAGCAAAATTATACCAATGTTTATTTGAGATATTGTTCTAAATACTATAATACCCAGGAAATAAAGGATATTGATTATGCTCAATTTCGCATTGCAGATGTGTGTACGTTTTTAGAGTCTTATTCAAACAATCCATTAGTGAGTGCATTTTTAGACTTTCTTGAGGATAACAATATGAAAGGTATCACGGAACTGAACACTGATGATTTAGTTGCCATTTCAACATTCACTGACACCATCGGAAAAATGGATGAGTGCTTAGACTCAATTGCCACAGAATTTACCATGCTGTTTGGTTATCCCACTCACGGTGCGCCCAGGGAAACGCAAGAACGTTTAAAACGGCTACTTGAACTCAATTCGTATCGCATGATAAAACACGATATTCTACCAGGCGGTGGTGGATGGTCAGAGATAACCGTTTGTTTTGATTATGAAAAATTAACAGGTACTTTAACTAACCTAGCAGTTTGGTACTGGTGTGACAAAGCGCATCATCAATATGGGCTATTTAAAGATTTCTTTAATCAAAACAAGCATTTGTTTTCGATTCACCCTGGCTTTTTATTTGAAGAAAGACCGATTGGTTTAAGAATCATCCTTCAAAAGCCGCTCATAGAATTTGATCAAAAAGCTAATCGACTACAAGCGATTCATGATTGGTTTGTTGAAACGTTAAAAATTTTTAGGCAGTTTGCTGATAAAACGCCTGAATTAAACTGGAATATTCCACTTTAATGATTAATGGTTATACTCAGCACGGGCATAAATTTAACTTTTTAAATGAGTTTTTAAATAACTTCCAAAAACCTGTCAGGTCTCGAATACCTAACAGGTTTAACGCGCGTCGTTATTTTTCTGAACTTTGGAAAAACTCGGATTTCTTTGTTCATTGTAACTTATATATTCCCGCATCATCAAGGGCTTTTTTTAATAATTCATCAAGCTCTAACATTTTTGCCCAGGTTAGTAGATATTCCAAATCCAATGATTTTTTTTGTACTTTCATAACGCCCTGTATATCACGCCACTGTTGATCGGATATTTGATTACCCTTACGAAACCAATCTAGCTTACTAAGGATAACATCTTCAGATGAGGCAAGATAAAATTTGAGGGCATTATCTTCTTCATCTAACGTATCCGCCCTTCTTCTTTGTAAAACGGAGCGATGGTATGGTCCTTCTTTAACTATGAAAATATCTATTTTTATCATCGTTTCAAGATGGAGCAAATTAAAACTTGCGCTTCGCTTAATGGCATCCAAAATCATATCTTTATCAATATAATAAGCATCCTGAAGCATTTCTACCAGTAAGTTGACAGATTGAAGTTTCAAATCTGTAACAAAATCAACATCTTGGGTGGCACGAGGCATTCCATACACCGAACTTGCTACGGAACCAGCAATATAATAAAGAATACCTAATTGATCAAAAGCGGTAATAATTGGCTCAACTGCGATTATGATGTCTGATTTTTTCATGCTTATCTTATGATTTATAACCCTACAAAAACGGTTTTCTAATTTTAAACCATATAAATAGTTGACGAAAAGTTGATTTAACTCTTGTTCACTTAATGTGGGATTAGCCCTTTTTATAGCCCTTTTTGACAATTTTCGTGTTGTTTGAGACAAAGAACACATTTGGGAGGTTCTTTTTGCCGTAGATTGTTGGCGAATCAATGAAATTAAAATATTCTCTATCTCTAAATGTGTATCTGAAGATTGAGTCAACATTATCAATTATCAATTAAGTTAGAAATACAATTTTTTCAAAAAATGGTATTTGTCTCCAACGGTGCCTGAAAAAACTTTGGGGATCAGTTGATATCCAAGTTTATCCAGTTCTTTTACCACCAGTTTAATTAAACGTACTACTTGTGGTGCCACTTTTTCGGATAATTCCATGCTCAATGCCATACTCGCTGGCTCAACACCAAATAATGTGATATTATCCGGCTGTTCATTTATTAAGTGGGCAGCCGCTAGCACATCCGATATGCCCACTTGGTGTGGAGAAATTTTAGTGCGGAAAAAAGCAGGAACTTCATCACCGTCAAGGCGAATTATTGTACTGGGTTCTTGTCCACTTTTTACCGCATCTAAAATAATTAAATGCGCCGCTTGCGCAATAAACGTCAACAATTCCATGCCTGAAGTTCCACCATCTACGACTTCAACCCCGTCTGGAATAGAGTAATCTTGTAATAAGGCATTGACAGCATGTATACCAATACCTTCGTCAGTCAACAAAATATTGCCGACTCCTAAGACTAATATTTTCATTATTGAGTACAACGGATTTAGGAATAAAACGGATTTCTTTTCGACTACTTTATAATACTTTCCTTTCTAACCCCAATTCTGGCAATTCCGCTAATATAGAAGCATCACTTAATACAGCTACATTGGCTTTCTCTGGCTGTAAATAAGTGGCAGCGACTCGTTGCAAATCTGCTATTTTCACTTGCAATACACGCTGGCGAAATTCGCGCCGCTGTTCAGGAGTGCGCCCATATAAGCTATTAAAAAAGCTAGTCATCGCTTCACCGGCAGGCGAGCCAGGGCGATCAATGCGACTAACAACTCCCAAAATGGCTTCTTCTAAAGTGCGTGGTTCATGGTGAGTCTCTTGTAGCCATATCAAAGATTGATCAAAGTCCGCTAAAGTTTCCACTAAACGAGGATCACGATAAGAAAAAAACCGAAAAGCCCCGGTATCACCATTATAATTGGCACCGCCACCATAAGCACCCCCTTGTTCACGTAAAGTACGGTGCAAATAGCCATTTCTTAAGAAATTACCCAATACCACTAAAATAGGCGCATCAGGATGTCCAGCGGCGACACTTGGATAAGCCTTCGCACAAAAATTAACCTGGGTATGGGTCTGCCACGCCTGTTTAACCTTATAATTGATGGCTGCCGGTTGAAAGCCGCTTGATTGATTGGAATCTGT
>QNES01000160.1 GCA_003645255.1 Gammaproteobacteria bacterium | reverse complement strand
GAAGAAGAATGCCAAGCTGAAGGCAATGTCTATGATGATGGCAACTGCCAACAATTACCGGATACGGGCGGCGAAGGCGGCGAAGGCTCTACTGCAGTAGATGCGAACGGTAATCTTACAACTTCAGCTGCTGAATTCTCTGGTGGTTGGACAAATACTGGTACGTATGCAACCAGCGTAGAAATAAGTAAAGACGGCGGCAATGTAGATGCTGTGCAGGTTATTCGCTTTGATCCTGCGCATGTTGGACAGGAAGTTGATATAATTCTAATATTAGCTGTTCAATTACCGCCTACATTTGGATCGATATACTGGTACGTTGTTGATACTACTGGTATTGTTGGACCAACTCTGACGTTAGATATAGCAGGGATAGAAGCATTAGAGACCCATACTGTGGTTGCAGATGAACCGAAGGTAATGGGACTTTATGAATTTGAAGATTTGGCTTTAGGAATAGTCGCTGATTTTATGTTCTACTTTGGTTATCGTACAGACGATGCCACGATTTACTTCTCTGGAGAACCTATCACACTTAAAGTGCGGTAAAATCTGAGTTGTTGAAAGAACTAATGCTTGGGCTTTGAAGTTCAAACATAATTAGCTTGATTAAGATGGCATATCCTGTTTACGGGGTATGCCATTTTTTTTTGATGGGGAAAATTGAACAAGAACAGATAAAATGAAACCTTTAAAAGCATTAAAAGGATATATTAAAAATTTAGCTCACTTTGAATTACATATACTTTTGACTCAAGAAGATGAAGTAGTTGTAGCAAGATGTCTGGATTTTTCAGTCTCAAGTCATGGAAACGATGAAAAAGAAGCCCTCGCTTCTTTAAGCGAAAGTTTAAAAGATTACCTTAAGTATGCTATAGAAAAAGAAGCTTTTAATGAAATTATTGATTCAGATGAACAGAGATTTTGGGAAATTTACCGAAAGTTAGAATGGCAAAAAGAACGGATAAGCTTTCAGAAAATGGCAAAATCTTTGAAGAAAGAAAATATAAGAGAGCTTGCTTATGCCTAAGCCACTTGAATTAAGAAAAGTAATTAAAATTCTTAAGCCGTATGGAATCGAATTTAGCTCTAACACTGGTGGGAAACATAGTGGGAAATTTATAAGAGCAAATAAATCATTTCCCGTTAAAACTCACGGGCAGAAAACCATGATCTTGCCGTATGCTTTAAATGGATTAATCAAGAAATTTGAACTTCCATCTGATGTATTTGATTAAATTATTGTAAGTTTGCTTACCAATGTGTTCTCCCTGTGAGGAGTCAGTGCTTGGTTTGAAAAATCTCGTGAGGCTATGAGTGATTTACTCAATAAAATCAAAGAGTTATCTCACTTAACGAAATTGAGCGTCTTTTATTTGCACTTCACCAACCTTCAGGCTATCGATGACAAATCAAGTAGGCAAGCACAATGAATTGCCCTTAGATAAAATTGCCCTTAGATAAACCAGCGTATTTAATGAAATGACTACTCAACAATTAACCTTAGAATTACCTGAAGGGATATTTCAGCAATTTGCTCGAATGGCAAAAATAACTCATCAATCCATTGAATCACTCGCCATTCAAAGCATCTCAGCTAATTTACCCCCAACAATAGAAAATGCACCATTAGAAATACAAGCCAGTTTACAGGCAATGCAAACCCATTCAATTAAAGAACTGCTCAAAATGGCTCATAGCCAAATACCAACCATTCAACAACAACGCCATTTCACATTATTAGAACAAAACCAAAAAACCGATATAATAGCTCCTAACGAGCGTCAAGAACTGAGAAAATTAGGTGAGAAAGCGGATAAAATTAATGTTAAAAAAAGCGTATGCTTGGGCGTTATTACGTTGGCGTGGTTATCGAATACCAGCACTAGATGAGTTACCATTAACATAATTATGTCATTCTGAAAAAGGAACAAACAAAATGTGTCGAATTAACCCCAGAGTTGATTTTGCTTTTAAGAAACTATTTGGTAGCGAAGAAAATAAGGATTTACTGATTTCCCTGCTCAATGCGATTATCTCTGAAGAAGACAAAATAATCGCCCTTGAACTAAAAAATCCCTACAGTCTAGCTGATTACCAAGCAGGAAAAATGTCAATTCTTGATATTAAAGCCTGTGATCAATTGGGTAGATGGTTTAATGTCGAAATGCAAATTGGTCAAGACCTCTATTTTGACAAACGATCATTATACTACTGGGCAAAATTAGTGACTGAACAGCTCAGTGAAGGCATGATGTATAAAGAATTAAAAAAGACAATCAGCATCAATATCCTTGATTTTGATTTCATTAATGATGTCAAAGACTTTCATAACATCTATAAGATCATCAACACCAAAACGAAAAAAGATGACAAATTACATGATGTCTTTGAACTGCACTACTTAGAACTCAGAAAGTTCAAGAAAGAATACCATGAAATTGCCAATTCCCTGGAACGATGGGTTACCTTTCTAACCCGTGCCAATGAATTTGATAAAACCTGCATCCCCGAAGAACTGAGTATAGAACCGGAAATCATCAAAGCCGTTAAAGCCGTTGATCGGATGTTTAACGAAGAAGAACGCCTGATCTATGAAAGTCGAATGCAATCTTTGGCAGATATTGAAAGCAAAATCGCTTCGGCTGAAGAAAAAGGGCATAAAAAGGGCATGGAAAAGGGCATGGAAAAGGGCATGGAAAAAGAAAAACTCAACATAGCCAAAAACTTGCTTGATATATTAGATATAGAAACCATTGCCTTAAAAACGGGATTGACTCTCGAAAAGATCAAAAGTTTAAAAAAGGCAAACAGATAGGGGCAAGCGGGGTGGTTCGCCCCTACAGCCTCTGAAAAAAGAAATCCCCTTTTAAATAGGAGAAAAAATCATGAAATACAATAACATCCCAATCATTGGGATTCTCACAACCGCCCTGTGCTTGAGCAGTATTCAAACTCAAGCCTTTGATTTATTTGAAGAAGATCGGGGTAAACCACCACCGCCTCCACCACCACCACCAATAACGGCTGCAAAACAACAAGCTCAACTACCAAACCCCTTTCAATTGCGTCAGCAAAAAAAGCCACGCAAAACTCAAAAATCACGCAAACCCCTACCGCCCCAAAAAGATTTTTTTCTTCGAGGCACAAGTCGTATTGGGGATAAACGGATGGTTGTATTAAAAGGACCTGACAATAAAGAATTTATCCAACGCTTCAAAAACAACACACGTACCGAGATCAAACACGAAATCCATAAAGGATATTACCTAATAAATGTAGAAGCCCGTGAAATAAAAATAGAATACCCAGCGGAATCCCCTTGTCGTAAATCGAATGAAGAAAAAGGGCTTTTATGTAGTGAAACTGATGAAGGCAAAACCGCCACTTTAAGTTTAAAGCAGCGTAAGGCACTCCCTGCCCCTAAACCCCCTAAGAAGGCTAAAACGAAACAACGCGCTAAAGATAAGAGAGCAAAACTCCGCGAACAATTTAAGGGCTTTAAGAAAAAAGTCATTAAAGATGAAGATGTTCCCCCTGGTATGCGAGTGGTGCGTACACCTTTTGGGGATCGCTTAGTGCCTAAGAAAAAATAAATTTGATAGTATTTGGAACATTCTGTTCATTCTAAAATTTTGTAAATTCTGATTCAAACAATTGAAATGCTGCATAAAATAGCAAACTATGTTCTAACATGGTATGCTATTTTTTTCAATCTAAAACTGACTCAAACAATGAGGAATAAAATGTTAGATGCCTACAAACAACACGTTGAAGAACGTGCTAATCAAGGGCTACCGCCCTTAGCTTTAAATGCTTCACAAGTCACCGCCCTGGTTGACTTATTGAAAAATCCTTCAGCCGAAGCGGAAACGTTAGTTGATTTATTAACGCATCGCGTTCCGCCTGGGGTAGATGAAGCCGCTCAAGTCAAAGCCAATTTTTTGGCTGAAGTAGCGAAAGGGCAGGTTAGCTGCGCCTCAATTACCCCAACACGAGCCACTGAATTATTAGGGACCATGTTAGGTGGCTATAACATTCAAGCCCTCATTGATTTGCTTGATAATGACAGCTTAGCACTGGTAGCAGCTAAAGCCCTATCACACACCTTGTTAATGTTTGAAGCCTACAATGATGTGGTAGAAAAAGCGAAAACCAACAAAGTCGCTCAACAAGTTCTAAACGCCTGGGCTGAGGCTGAATGGTTTACCGCTAAACCTGAATTGCCAGAGTCTATAACGGTGACGGTGTTCAAAGTTCCTGGGGAAACCAATACCGATGATTTATCCCCAGCCTCTGAAGCCTGGAGTCGTCCCGATATTCCGCTACATGCGAAAGCAATGCTCATGAATAAAATGGACGGCGCATTGGAATCTATCGACACCCTAAAGCAAAAAGGGCATCCATTAGCCTACGTCGGCGATGTCGTGGGAACCGGTTCATCACGCAAATCGGCTATTAACTCCCTATTATGGTATATCGGGCGAGATATACCTTATGTGCCTAATAAGCGTCAAGGTGGCGTGATTTTAGGGGGCAAACTTGCACCGATCTTTTTTAACACGGCGGAAGATTCGGGTTCATTACCGATAGAATGCGATGTGACGACGCTCAATCATGGTGATGTCATCACGATTTACCCTTATAAAGGGACCATCATCAATGAAAGCGGGAAAGAAATCAGTACTTTTCAACTGCGCCCCGTGACCATGACAGATGAAGTACGCGCCGGTGGGCGTATTCCTTTAATTATTGGACGAAGTCTGACCGATAGGGCACGAACTACCTTAAACTTAGGGGATTCATCCCTGTTTATCCAGCCGGAGCCACCTAAAGATACCGGTAAAGGCTTCACCTTAGCCCAAAAAATCGTAGGTAAAGCCTGTGGTGTTGAAGGTATACGCCCAGGTGCCTACTGCGAACCTAAAACAGTGACAGTCGCCTCACAAGATACCACCGGCAGCATGACACGCGATGAATTAAAAGAATTAGCCTGTATAAAATTTTCCGCCGACTTAGTGATGCAAAGTTTCTGCCATACGGCAGCTTATCCGAAACCGGTTGATGTGAAATTGCACAGCGAATTATCCAATTTCATACAAGTACGCGGCGGTATCTCCCTGCGCCCTGGGGATGGCGTGATTCATTCCTGGATTAATCGTATGGTATTGCCAGATACGGTAGGAACCGGAGCTGACTCCCATACCCGTTTTCCAATAGGCATTAGTTTCCCCGCCGGTTCAGGCTTAGTCGCCTTTGCTGCGGCATTAGGCGTGATGCCAGTAGATATGCCGGAATCAGTGCTCGTTCGTTTTAAGGGCGAAATGCAACCAGGGATGACTTTGCGTGACTTAGTCAATGCCATTCCTTATGTTGCTATCCAAAAGGGTTTATTAACGGTTGAGAAAAAAGGCAAGAAAAATGTCTTTTCCGGGCGATTAATCGAAATTGAAGGCTTACCCGACTTAAAAATAGAACAAGCCTTTGAATTAGCAGATTCCTCAGCGGAACGTTCTGCCAATGCCTGCGTGGTGCGTTTGAATAAAGCCCCGGTGATTGAATACACTAAATCCAATGCTGCATTACTCCGCTCACTGATCGCCAACGGCTATGGTGATAAAGAGACTTTGCAACGACGCATTGATGCAATGGAAGCCTGGCTAAAGAATCCGGTTCTTTTAGAACCTGATGATGATGCAGAATATGCAGACATTGTGGAAATTGATCTCAATGAGCTCAAAGAACCCATCGTCGCCTGCCCTAATGATCCGGATGATGTGAAATTATTATCTGAAGTCGCGGGTACAGAAATTGATGATGTCTTCATCGGCTCTTGCATGACCAATATCGGTCATTATCGTGCAGCCCATAAAATTTTAGAAGGTGGCGAAGCAGTGCCGATTCGTTTATGGATTGCCCCACCAACCCGTATGGATGAACGTCAACTGGTGCAAGAAGGCAAATATTCTGTATTTGGTAAAGTCGGCGCACGAACTGAAATGCCTGGATGTTCCTTGTGCATGGGCAATCAAGCGCGAGTGAAGGATAACGCAACGGTGGTTTCTACTTCCACTCGTAATTTCCCTAATCGCTTAGGTAAAAATGCCAATGTCTATTTAGCTTCAGCCGAATTAGCCGCGGTTTGTGCCAAACTCGGTAAAATTCCAACAGTTGCCGAATATGAGCAACATGTTGCAGCCATTGCACCGCAATCGGATGAAATTTATCGTTATCTCAATTTCCATGAGATTGAAGAATATCAACAGACGGCGTAGTTTAAAATAGTTTTGTGGGCAACGTGGTGTTGCCCACTAAGTACAATGAATTTTAGAGATAAACGAATTAAATTATTGAATTTATTAACTTTTATGTTCAAAAATGAAATTTTACAAAAACTGGGTGTTCAAGATATCACCGCCTTTGAGGTTCCATAATGATTCAAAATAATTTTAAATACTTTGAATTTTTAAAGTCTGAAAAAATTTCCCCAGAAGTGGCTTATCTCGAAGCCAAAAAACAACGCTTAAATACTTTCACCTGAATGCTTCGTTCGATTTATGGTTTGAGTCTATCGTGCAGCCAAAAGTCTTATTATCATGACTGATAATAAAACGCAAAATACGGATAAAAATGCCTTTGATATGATAAATCAACAACAACGTAACTTACTGAAAACATTAAGGATTTCTGCAAAATTAATAGAAGAAGAATCTGTATTGTTAGAGGATAATATGTGAGCCTATCCTACTGTTTGATAATTTGAGCAAGATTGCTAAACTTCAGCAAGGTTTGCAAAAAAATAGTCAAAAAAATCAATTACTTGGTGATAAAATTGCTGATATTGGCTTTGAGGGAATTACTTATAATCCACATAAAAAGCAGTTGACTTAAATCATGCTGTGGCGATATAATCACATTCATACCAATAACATCAAATTGTGATTATATAAGCACATGCTAAAAACACCACGTGAAGCAATTGGCGACCTTTTAAGGGTTGAAAGAAAAAGACGGCAATGTTCTCAGGTTGATGTTGCCAATGCCATCGGCACTGATCGGTCGATAATCTCTAGGATTGAGAATGGTGTTTATAATGGTACTTTGAAGGTTTATGAGCGTTATATTACCCATATGGGTTTTCATTTGAGTATTGAGAAAACCGTGCCGCAAAGACCACAGTTTGAAGATTTAAAGGACCTGTTTCCTGATGATGAATAATCCACTGCCGGCAATGATTAACCGGCTGAACGTACTGGGTCTTAATCATTCCTTGGGTATATTAACACATGGCAGCATCCATAGTTTTTTATATGATGAAGAGGCATTTCCGGTATCGTTGACTATGGCAGTCCGTTCAGATCCTTATAATTCTGGCAGTCTCCACGCTATTTTTACCCAGAACTTGCCAGAGGGTTATGTCAGGCGTTATATCTCAGACAAGTTAATGCGTTATGGCAAGATTAATGATATGTACCTGTTGGCACTTCAGGGTGATGACGGTATCGGTATTTTGCAATATGAAGCAGGCATTAAACTGCCCGAACCCGAACATATCACTCTTAACGATATTCTGGACTGGGATCAAGCAGCGCCGCTTTTTCCACAACTGCTTGAAACCTATTACCTTCGAGGTATGACATCCGGCGTTCAACCGAAGGTGATGGTACCGGCCTTGCCTGAGCAGCGCACCACAGTCAGACAAAATAAGCTTATTGTGAAAAGCTTTGATGACGAATATCCATTACTGACCGTCAATGAATATGTGTGTATGAATGCCGCGGCAGCTTGTGGCCTCAAACCACCAAAAACTTGGTTATCGAAAAACCTAGAACATTTTATTATCGAGCGTTTTGATCGCTATGGGTCTCAGCGAATGGCTGTTGAAGACTTTTGCGTATTGATGGGAAAGCGGGGCGATAAAAAATACCTATCAAGCTATGAAAGCGTATTAAAGGCCGTAAAACTCTTCACGGGTAACCAGCAACAGGTTGTTGAAGCTTACAAGTTGATCGTATTTAATTGCCTGATTGGCAATGGTGATGCTCATTTGAAAAACTTTGCCTTGCAATACACGCCCGGCAAGCAGGATATAAAACTTTGCCCTGCTTACGATATCACCAACACCTTGCTTTACCCGACGATTGACAACAAAATGGCGTTGAAACTCAACCGCAGCAAAGCGTTTCCGAGCAAAAAAGAATTAATCACTTTTGGTGAAAAATTCAGCATAACAGAAACCGCGACTCTCATTGATAAACTCGCCGATGGGATCAGCGACTACATTAATAAAAGCGACGAAATACACTTACTGGATGGCCTTAAAACAGCTATAGAAAAAGCCCTAGGCAATGCCAAGACGGGGATTTACACCACACAGCAATACCGGCATGATAAAAAACGAAAGTTTGAATAACGCCATCGATGACTTTTACATCACACGCAAGCGGTGATTTGGTTTTAATATGTCGTTTCCAATCTGGTTTTAAAGGAGCCTTCGTGATGGACTAATTGAGCACGAGTAGGGTGTATCGTTGCGCGTCATACACCGAATCGACGAAAAACCATGATGGCGAGATTTGGTGCATGACGCTATCGCTTATACACCCTACGCTTGCTGCCCTTTCTTCTTTAAACCTGGTGCAAGAAAGCAAGATTCACAAGCTGTTAAAAGGGTACGGTAAAAAAGACACGTTTGAAGCCAGCGGTGTTATTGTAAAGGGTAAACATTTTTATGTTGTGTTTGATAATTTGAGCAAGATTGCTAAACTTCAGCAGGGTTTGCCAAAAAATAGTCAAAAAAATCAATTACTTGGTGATAAAATTGCTGATATTAGCTTTGAGGGAATTACTTATAATCCACATAAAAAGCAGTTTTATGTTGTTATTGAGGCGTTAGTTAATGGTAACTATAATAATGCTAAACTGCAAACTTATAGCACAGATTTTCATTTGCAAAGTAGCGATTGGTTAGACTATAACTTCCAAAGTTCTAATAAGGGCTTTGAAGGGCTTATTTATGTTCGTTACCAAGGAAAAGATTTTGTGCTAGGTTTGTGTGAAGGTAATAAGTGTAAAGCGGGCAAAAGTAGTAAAGGTAAGGGCAGAATTCAAGTATACCAACAGCAATCCAAAAAATGGAAATATTGCACCCAACCAAGCGCATTCGTTTCTGGTTGAAAAAAAGTAACCCCAAGTGCAAGCGAGGGGATAAAGGGTTGATACTCCCTAGTCCACAATGTTGAAATGTATACATTTTATGTCCACAT
>QNES01000159.1 GCA_003645255.1 Gammaproteobacteria bacterium | reverse complement strand
GTCTAAATCTGCTAAAGACACTTGCCCAATTTCCAAACAAGAGCGAATAGCATGTACAGGAAAACGGGCATCATGTTTTTTGCGCGAAAAGCGCTCTTCTTGCGCAGCTGCGATAATTTTGCCGGAGCGAATTAGGGCAGCGGCGCTGTCGTGGTAGTAGGCTGAAATGCCGAGTATGTTCATAACTAAGAATCGTAAAAATGATAGGAATCTGGAAAACCCATATTCTTTAAATAATTGTATATTAGAGTTGTTGCGAAATAAAAAATTTTCTAGAAATTACAACATAGGCTATACTTAATCTTAATAAATAACGTTTACTAAAGTGACTTTAAAAAGTATAAAAATACAAGCTAATTTATTTTTTGATATGAAACTTACTAAAATTAGAATAAACACATAAAATAATGAAAAAATATTTAAATTTTTACGATTAAAAAAGCATACCAACTCCTCCCGAATCTGTTTTGTTTTTAAATACTTATTTTTACTAAAGAAAATAGATTTCTTGTTTATCAGCATTTCTTTATTTAAATACGCTGTAAATAACGGATTTTAAAATATAAATACTCGGTATTTTCTAAACAATAATTTTGGCAAAAACTTCGTAAAAATGACGATACTAAATTGTTTATTCTAATTGTATTTTTAAATGGAAGTTCCAAAGTCCACGAATGCTTCTGGATGCGATTTCGGAAAGTGTCTGTAACGGCTTTAAGACGTTTGATTCCACCATTGGATTTCTTCTGCCTTGTTTTTTGGTTCATTGCTCTTCAGGTCTTCCTAAATTTAAAAAATTTAGTTCATTTTTAAACTCGTTTTTAATCAATGGGTTATGAATACAAAGTGTGTATTTTTGTATTTTTTTATCTTAAAGAATTGACAAATTAAAAAAATTATGTTATTATGCAAAGCGACCAAAATTTATATTAGTGCTTAGATTTTTGGCTCTAGCTATCATTACTATAGTCCATTAAAAATTGTAAATTCCGACGTAAATTTGTAACTTATTGATTTTATTAAAAATCAAAATCAGTATTTTTTTGAAGATGAAATAATGTTATCTATAATGGTAGAATACAATTATAGTTAGTCAGAAAAATTTTGTCCAACAAGAAATCCGATTTTTAAGTCGCAATATTTATTTGGGTAACTATATTAATTTATTTTTAAAAATCTTAAATTTTGTCAATTCGATCAGACAATTAAATAAGGAATCAATAAAGATGAAAATGAAATGTTATGCTCAATTGAGCCTGGTGCCGGTTTTATTGAGTTCACCATTGCCACTATTGGCTGGAGATCTTGATTCACCTGATTATCCAAATCGTGCTGATAGTTCCATGTACACGATTGATGACATTTACAACCGCCTTGATACAGGCGAAGAAGCTGACGCACCAAGTAGTGCTTTCACAGAACCTGATCGGGGTCCAAGCTCGGGTACCGGTCATACCTTGACGGAGCTTTATCAGAAGGCTGATGAAGTAATGGACCAAGCAAGGGTGCAGAAGACCGGTCAAACGAAGCGCTATGAAACCGATGATGATGGGGATTTAGAAAAAGGGGTCACTTGGCCAAACCCCCGTTTTAGCAATAATTATGATGGCACCGTCACTGACAATATGACTGGACTGACTTGGTTAAAAAATGCCAATTGTGCGAACAATGTTAGAGATTGGGAAAATGCCCTTGATGATGTGGCTAATCTCAATGCTAATGGCACTATGAATGGCAACAATTGTGGTGTAACTGATCGTCGTGATGATCGTCGTGATAATCGTCGTGATGATCGTCGTCGTGATGATCGTAACAATCAGAATAATGATAGTGATTGGCGTTTACCCAACGTCAAAGAACTTCAAAGCCTCATTGATTTTTCACAGGCTGGTCCTGCTTTAGAAAATGGACATCCGTTTTCGGACGTGCAGATGGATGGCTATTGGTCATCTACCACGAATGCGTATATCGCTAGTCGCGCATGGTACGTGCTTTTTGAAGATGGCATCGTGATGAACACCACCAAGTCTAATACAAGGTACGTTTGGCCTGTACGTGGGAGCAAATAATGAATATGACACACTTTAAGTTATTTAGCATCATCATGCTATCTAGCCTACTCACGCTGGATGCTTTCGCAGCCAGCAATATTGATACCACCGAAAAATACGCTTGGAGCGAAAACAGTGGTTGGATGAATTTCAACGACATTAATGGTGGCATAATGGTCTATGATGACCATTTAGAAGGCTATGCCTGGGCTGAAAATATTGGCTGGATTAGACTCGGTGGTGATAACGGTGGTGGTACACCGTATTATGCTAATACTTCCCGTCGCAATTATGGTGTCAATCATGATGGCGATGGCAACCTCTCTGGCTACGCTTGGAGTGAAAATGCAGGTTGGATTAATTTTAATCCTAACCATAGCCAAGTCACCATGAATACAAGAACGGGTGTTTTTGACGGCTATGCTTGGTCCGAAAATGTGGGTTGGATTCATTTTCAAAATGCTAGTCCAGCTTACAATGTAAGTAGGGCTAATTTTCAAAATGCCAGTCAAGCTAACAACCAAAACAAATTTGGTGATAGTAATCCTGACGTTGTCCAATTCTCCATGTCCAGGTTCACAAGCAATGAAGATACCGGCGAAGCCTTCGTCAACGTAACGTGTGATGGTAGGTGTGATGGTGTCTCAGTCAATGTTGTTGCTACTGATGGTAGTGCTATCAGCCCTGATGATTATACCCAATGTGGGAAAACCGTTACCTTTACACCGGAAAGACTCACAAAAAGAGTGAGATGCACTCTTGTTGATGATGTTGATAATGAATCAAATGAGTTCTTCCATGTAAGCCTTGGAAATGTCATCAATGCCGACTTAGGTGAACCAAGTGTTGCTAAGGTGATTATTAGAGATGATGATGACAATAGCACTGGCAACTTTAACATAAGCACAAGCGCTAATAACCAGCTTATGGTAATACCTGAACCAGCCAACGGTTTTGTTTTCAGTCATTGGGAAGGTTGGTGTGCAGACTATTCGGCTGCAACCAATGGTAGAGTTACTGTGCCTTCAAATAAAAATATTGCTTCATGCACTCCCATCTTTGTGCTTGATGAATAAGTTTGGATAAAGAAATACCCTTTTTTCAAAAAATGGTATTTCTATCATAAGGGCAGAAATCCGATTTTTTAAAAATCGGATTTCTAACATACTTAAAAGGAAACTTCATGTCAAAAAAGCTCACTTTTTTTTCTTCTATTATTCTAGCCTTGACAGTTTATTCATCGCTATGCCAAGCTAGAACATTTGTTAAAGTGCCAGGTACGGGTATCATTATGAAAGTCGTGGCGGCATTCGACAATATTTCAGCAACCTCCAAAAGAGGTATAGGAAAAGCTGTTTTTTATAAGATGGGCATGTTAAAGCCCTATTTTGTTATGGCAGAAGATCATTTGTATTACAAAATATCTGATCAACAAAACGATAGTGGAAAGGTTGGATATGTCCTGAAGGCGCATACGCGGCAATGGAATACGCGGGAAGGTTTACGATTTATCCCGAGTCTTCTTGCTATGGATGAAAGACCCACTATTAAGGTGTGGAAGGACCTGGCTACCATTTCAGGGTATGCTAGAACGGGTGATCAGGTGAAGTATCAGCCTGTTTTTGGGGAAGAGAAATTAAGAAGTAGAACATTAACCCGTGTTCTTCGTCCATATCCGGTGATAGGTAAAAAAATTGTAGAAACGACAGCTGAGATAGATAAAACCATTTACAATGTTCTCGTGCCTGCCTATATCCCAGAAACTAACATCAGAACCGACTTGACACCAACAGAAATTCGGAAAGTCATCAGTTCAATCACCTTTTGCATTATTTTTGATGCCACTGCTTCAATGAAACCTTATGCACTTGATATGGCAAATATCATTGAAGGATTACTGGATAGTCTTCTGAGAAATAGAACCAAAGGTGATATTCGTGCCGGTTTTATTTTCTTTCGGGACATTGGCGATACACAGCCTTATTGGATAGAACAACCCATGAAAATGGAAGTTGCCACAGATATGCTGAAAAACGCGGCAAATAAAATGTCTGGTGGTGGTGATGATCCAGAACCCGTTTTAGATGCCACTTATTTAGCGACAACTAACGAATTTGATTGGGGAGATGGCACCATCCAAACAGGTGCAAAGAAAGTGGCGATTGTGGTTTTAAATGCGGCGGCTAAACCGACAACCATTGGGCTTTCTTCAAAAATTGCCCAGGGATTAAAGGTTGGAGAAGTGGCTAATCTATTGAATAACAAGAATATCGTTGTTTATGGACTACAAGCTGGCGAAGAAGATACTGGGAACCTAACAAACATACTTTCTGTGCTGACTAGAACAACGGATGGTGAATTTTATCGTGCCGAAACTGATCCTAAACGTCAATTTGTCAGTTCGATTGATTCCATGATGAAAGAGACTGTCGTGGATTATGGTAAGAAAGGAAGGGAAGTTTCAAGTTATGCCATTCCAAGCAAAGATTGGTCCGTGCTACCACTAAAGGTTGTAGATGCCGATACCTTAATTCGCTTGAGGGAAGCCGCTGAAAAATTCGAGGTGATTGATGGCGGTTTGGTCATACAAGAAGGCTGGATGTTTGAACAAAATGCTCTATATCAAGAACAAGTTCTGATTGGTAAACGAACTTTGGAACAACTGATTAGATTGTTTAACATTTTGTCAGACATGAGTATTGATAGCACAACCATAAAACGGGCGGCGCGAAAAAATTTAGAAGCGATGATTGGTGAAAAAATTTCCAAAAACGCTGAAATTCAAGAACTCATTGAAAAACGAATGGGACTTCATTTTAATTCCAATATCCTATCTTTTTCCTTCGAGTTGTTTAATGGACTTCTTCCTAGAGAAAAGGCGAGGTTACAAAGTCGTATAGGCAGGGCAGGTAAGAAGTTGAGTAATTTCTTGGAATCGGCTGCCAGTGATTTTCACAAACGACCATTGGTGTGGATGAAATTATCTTATCTTCCGTAGGGCAGAAATCCGATTTTTTCAAAAAATCGGATTTCTATATCATAAGTAGGCATAAATACCCTTTTTTTCAAAAAAGGGTATTTTTTTACACACTTCAAATAACATGAATTTGCAAGAAACAGATTTTTATCGCTGGGCAATGGAAACAGCCCATACTTTGCGAATAGGGCATTATGCAGATGTTGATATGCAACTTGTGGCATTGGAGTTAGAAAAAATGGGAGCCAGTGAACGAAGAGAATTAATTAATCGCTTCGCGGTATTATTAATGCATTTACTCAAGTGGCAATATCAACCAGGTATTCGTTCACGTAGTTGGGAATTAACCATAAAAGAACAACGTAGAGAAATTCAAGATTTGCTTGAAGACAACCCGAGTTTGAAATCTCAATTACCCGTTAAATTAAGCAAAGCATATAGTAAAGCAGTTTTAAAAGCAGAAAAAGAAACAAACTTGCCACAAAAAACTTTTCCAAAAGAATGCCCTTATCAGATCGAACAAATTATGCAAGAAAGTTTTTATCCTAAATAACATAAAGGCAGAAATCCGATTTTTCCAAAAAATCAGATTTCTATTTTTTCAAAAAAGGGTTTTGTAAAAATATGAAATACATCCTTAAAGAACGAATCGGAGATCCCTTATTATTTTGTGGTCGCAAGCAAAAAATGGAATTGCTGCTCAATTGGGTGAATATGATACCTAGAGAAATGGCGAAATCTCGTGCCCTGTTGGGCAGGCGTAAAAGTGGTAAATCCGCCATGATGCAGCGACTGTTTAATATTTTATGGGATCAAAATGGCGCGGTGATTCCATTTTATTTTGAAATGCAGGATCATGATCAATGGTTGTTAGACTTTGTTGATGCTTATTATCGTACCTTTGTCAGTCAGTATTTATCATTTCAAACTCGAACACCGTTAGCCCCAAATAATAGCCCTTGGACATTTGAGCAACTGATTCGGAAGGCAACTAAAATGGGTGATAAACTGATTTTAGAAGATATTAATATCTTCCAAAAATATTTGGCGGATGAAAAAATTGCTCAATCTATGAATTGGGCTTTTAGTGCGCCTGGGAATTTCGCTGGCACTCACAACGCTTTTGTCTTAGTTATGATTGATGAAATCCAGTATATGACAAAATATATTTTTTGGGATAGGGCCCATAAGGTTGAAGGTAGTAATTTGCCCGGTGCTTATCATGGCTTAGTGGAATCAAAAATTGCGCCTATGTTGGTTTCCGGTAGTTATATAGGCTGGATGGTTCAAATGATGCGAGAAATGTTTGTGGGTGGGCGATTGAAACGCACGGAAATTTCTTCCAAATTAACGCCGGCTGAAGGGCTTGAAGCTGTGTATCGCTACGCCGATTTTTATCAACTTGATCTCAGTGATAAAGTTGCAATTACCATTAATCAATTAACGCAAAGTGATCCCTTTTATATCGCGAGTTTGCTTCGTAGTGACTGGGAACAAGCGGATTTTAGTTCGGTAGAAGGGGTGATCAGAACACTAGATTATGAAATTAAAAATCGAGAAGGGGAATTATTTGGTACTTGGTCCGAGTATATTTTATCGACGGTAGAAGAGGTTAATGATCGATATGCTAAACAAATTTTGCTTTTTTTGTCTAAAGAACGCCATAAAGAATGTACCCGAATTGAAATCAGTGATCATCTCGGTGGAAAACTATCAAATGGTGAATTAGAAGCAAAACTGCGTGTCCTTGAATATGGCGATCTAATTACCAAAGGAGTTAGTAATTTCCGTTATAGTGGAATTGCTGATGATATTTTAGATTTGATTTTTCGTGAACTTTATTTAGAAGAAATTGAGCAAGTCAAGCCGGATATTTCAAAAGAATTACATGACAAAGTAGCCGCTTTGAAGAAAGATAAAAAATCACTGCAAGGTACCTTGAATGAATTGAAGGGTCGCCTATTGGAGTTGATTATCTATCGGGAATTAAACAAATACCGTCAAAATGGGAAACCTATCGCGGATTTTCGCAACAGATTTCGCCCTATTTCTAATCAAAAGTATTTGAAAGCAATGGAACCAATACTGATCGCTTGCAGCACCAGTCCATTTCAAAGGGTTTGGATGAATTATTCATTATCGTTACCTCAGACAACTGTGATGGAATTGGATGTTTTTGCCCAGGGTTCAGATCAGAAAAGTTGCTGGGCATTACTATTTGAAATCAAGAATCGTGATGAAAAACAAAGCCCAACTTTAATTGAAGCGCAAGGCTTCGTCACTAAAATTGAGGGCGTAAAACAACAACTTGCTGAACTGGATAAGTCTATTCAGTTTATTTGCCCTGTTTATTTGAGTG
Source organism: Gammaproteobacteria bacterium (assembly GCA_003645255.1). GTDB lineage: Bacteria > Pseudomonadota > Gammaproteobacteria > Beggiatoales > Beggiatoaceae > QNES01. The sequence goes on along the minus strand of QNES01000159.1, from coordinate 2,620 downwards.
CAAAGGGCTTTAAGACTTCGGTTGAAGAGTGGTTGCATGAACAAGGGGTGTTGACGGCAGATTTAGAAAGTTGGGAAAATTCAAATTAGGATCGTGCATGAAATAACTTCGTCAAATCAAAGTCAAAACCAGACCTGCCAGGTTAAAACAAAACCTGGCAGGTCAAGAGCAGCGTCCAAACTTGATTTTGACCTGGCAGGTTTTCTTCCTGCCAGGTCTGGTTTAGTTTTCGAGGTTTCCGCTATACTCATAAGTAAATTTGGCTAACAGAGGTGACATCATGGCGTATAGTGATTTTAAAACGTTCGATCAAGTGAATCAGAAATTAGGAATTGTCATCCAAGGTGATAATGAACTCTATCGTCATATTGAGCCGGTTCAATTGACACACTGGTTTATCGATACCATGAAAATGGCTTATACGAAAGCCATTCAAATCAATACCGAAAGTTCACGACAAGCGTTGATTGTCGATAATGTACTTATGGAGTTAAACCAACATGTGACAATCAGCTTTTTTTTGGAAAACACGTTTAATGTAGATAGGAACAAGGGTCTTACTGGAAATCCTGACGGGCTCATCAGTAAGGGTGATAACCAAATTTATATCACCTCACCGGTTGTGGTCCTCGTTGAAGCGAAAAAATCTGATTTAGGCAGTGGATTGCCTCAGTGTATTGCTGAAATGGAAGCGGCGAGAATATTCAACGAACACAAAGAGAATCCGATTTCTCCTATCTATGGTGTCGTGACTGACGGGGTACTCTGGCAATTCTTATCACTCCAGGATAACATTGTGACCATTGATAGTTCTTTTTACAATTTCGATGATGGTAGCAAGATCGTGGGAATACTAAAATTTTTCGTGGAAAATAGCAGTACATAAGGCAGAAATCCGATTTCTTCAAAAAAGGGTATTTTTTTATAACGTGGAGTACTACATATGAATAAAACATCACCTCCAATTATACAATTGGAAGGGATTGAAAAATGCTATTCTTGTCTTGAAAATGGTCAAAAAGTTAAAGTACTTAACAAGATTAATCTTTCAGTTCGCCAAGGGCAATTTGTCGTTATCAAGGGGGAGAGCGGTTCTGGTAAAACGACTCTTCTACGCATTCTCGGTCTGACTGACAAAAATTATGACGGGAATTATATTTTATCAGGACATATCATCCAAGAGCATAAAACTTCATTGCCAGGGTGTGTTCAAGAAGAGATACGTGCGAATCACATTGGTTTTATCTTTCAAGAGGACCGTTTACTTGAATACTTAACCGTAGAGGCTAATATAGAGTTACCACTGGCTATTCACCGCTCTTCAAAAGAGAAGTATCATCTTCTCAAGGAATTAACCAACGAAGTTTATACTGAAAAAGAAGAGCCTGGTAAATTATTAAAAAGGAAGAGATGGCTAAGTGGTGGACAACGACAGCGTGCAAGTATTCTACGCGCCCTAGCGAACGCCCCCCAGTTCATATTGGCAGATGAACCGACAGCCAATCTTGAACCGGCGCGAAAAGAGCAGATTCTTCAACTTTTTAAGAAACTGTGTCAAGCAGGGCATACCATTATTGTTGTTTCTCACGACAGCATATTTGAAAATGCTGATGTGGTTTATGAGTTAAAAGAGGGTTGTCTCATACGGCAACCAAACTCTACAATGCCTGAAGAAACGTGTGTTATTGATGTTGATAACTTGACTCATAACATAAAACAAGTAAAAATACCTACCAAAACTAAACTATGGGGAGGTTTAAAACCAAAAACTCCTCTGAGTTTACAGTTTGGTATTGCCACAAAGGATTTATTTCGGAACATTATCTTTACATTACTGATAGTGGGTGCCCTTATTTTAGGTAGTTTTCAAGCAACGGTTTTTCTTTCTTTACATGCTGGCACAAATGTCTTGATTGATGATAAGATCAGGGAGGGTTCCAAACTCACCAGAATTCGTATCACGACAAAATATCTCACCCAATCTGAACGCTTTCCCGATATGGCAGATATCCAAGGCATAAAGGGTGTTTTAGAAGTGGTTCCTAGAAGGGAGGGCATTTATCGCATCAAAGATAAACGCGGAAGGGACAGGTATGAAACCCTATTTGGATTGGAAAATAATGACCCAGAGTACCAACAACTGGTTTTTACTGCTGGTGGCAAAATGCTTGCAGATCATACATTAGAAGTGATTATGTCCGAAAGAAGTATAAAAAGGCTGTTTGATGTCCCTGACGACAAAGTGACTGATGAATTTCGTTCTTCCCTTATTGGGAAGTATTTACGGTTCTCAATAGCCAGAACTCGGGATCCTCACATGAAAGTTGAAAGCTTTCTGGGTGACGATGTTCCCATGGAAGTTTTTAAATTTAAAATGAAGCTTATTGGTATTGTTGCCCAAGCTGAGTCTGAACGCAATTTTTATTTTCCCATGCACACCCAATTGGTATTTGAACGATGGCGTTTAGACGAGCAAAGGCAATTTAAGATACCGATGTTCAGTAATAAGAAAACTTGGATGGCTGATGAGAACACTCTCCATAAATTGATCGAATACCCCTGGGCTGAAAGTGCTCATATCTATTTGAAGACAATTGACGATGTGATTCCTGCATATACC
>QNES01000158.1 GCA_003645255.1 Gammaproteobacteria bacterium | reverse complement strand
TTTTTAGATGTAAATTTTCAAAGCTAACCGTTATTTATCCATCTTGTGGGGTGTAGCGGATAGCATTATCCAGTAAATTCCGATACAGCAAATATAAATGCTCTTGATTGCCAATAACTATGTCATGATTAGCAGTCTGTTCTAAGCCCAAATCTAGGTTTTTATCTAAAGCTTGGGGCGTTAAATCCATAACCAGTTGACGGAGTAAAACAAACATATTGACTGAAATAGATGGCATTTTTTTGGTAGTATCCATATGAGATATCGTAGGGGTAATCCCTTGTGGTTACCCTAAAGTTGTCGAAGTTATTTCATGCTTGTTCCTTAGTGATAAAAACCTACCAGGTCTTTAAGCCAGGTCTTTAATATCTGGCAAGTTTACGCAGGGGTTTTCGGCTAGTTAGTGTCCATCTGGAAACTTCTTTAAAAATCACTACGCTATAGCGAAGGATTCTAAACTTTCAACACAACTAAAGAGGTAATACTATGACTCACCATTTGAACAAAGCAATTCCATTAGGGCTAGTGATCGCCTTATCAGCCAGTATGGTGTCAATGACGGCACAGTCCGAAGAAATGCCAGGGTGCTACTAACGCTCCCGCTTTTTCCAAGTTCGATACCAATAGTGATGGACAACTGACAGAAAATGAATTTGTGGCAGGGCAACAAGCACAAATGGAAAAACGTCGCGGTATGGGAATGGGACGTGGAATGGGACCGGCAACTGTTCAAGAACCCAATCAACCTGATAGTAACAATTATTGATAAAAAGGAATAAAGAAAATGAACACGACAGAAACTTCTTATGACACCCTCAAAGAATATCCCGTTTGGGATCGTACCACTCGCTGGTTTCACTGGATTAATGCCCTGGCAATTATAGGGCTTATCGGAGTGGGCTTAGTGATTTTATACGCCAAAACACTTGGCGTTAGCACCGATGGTAAAATCTTGCTCAAGACAATCCACGTTTATATCGGTTATGTGTTTTGCTTGAATTTAGCATGGCGGATTATTTGGGCTTTTATTGGCAATAAATATGCTCGCTGGAAAGCGATTTTACCGGGGGGCAAAGGGTTTTTCACGGCGCTACGTGAATACCAAGCAGGGTTTCGTACCGGTAATATCCAATATTATCAAGGACATAACCCCGCTGCAAAACTGATGATCACACTGCTATTTGTGGTACTAATGACACAAGCAATCACCGGCTTAGTGCTGGCAGGAACCGACATTTATTTTCCGCCTTTTGGGCAGACTATGAAAACATGGGTTGCCGAAGATGTCAGCAAAGTCGAAGTGCTAAAACCTTATTCCAAGGAAAACATCAACGAAGAAAAATTTTCCGAAATGCGAGCCTTCCGTAAACCATTTATCATCACTCATGTTTACGCTTTTTATACCCTCTTGATTTTAATGGTTTTGCATATTGGTGCCATTGTCGTCACCGAAATTCGGGAAAGGAGTGGCTTGATCACTGCTATGTTTACAGGGCGAAAGGTTTTTCCTAAGCAGCCGGTTGATGCTGAGAATTAGATGTGTCATTTTTCCAGTCAAAATAGGCTGTGAGTTTTGAGTTGGTAGGGTGGGCAAGGTCCTTTTCTTGCCCACCATCTTGCCTACAAAATACTGTAGAAGTTATAGACTTTCAGAAAAATAGGTTCAAAAAAATCCGATTTTTTAAAAAAATCGGATTTCTAAGTCCTGCAAAAACTTATTTATTTAAAACATTACCTAATGAATATAAGAGTCGCTACAATTTCTGATTTAAAATCAATCATTGAGATATATAATCAAGCTGTTGACGAAGAATTTTGTACTGCTGATTTGGAGCATGTCACCGTATCTGATAGGGAAGAGTGGTTTAAACAACATAGCCCTCATAAATACCCAATATTTGTGGCAGAAAATAAAAATATCATAAGCGGTTGGTGCAGTTTAAGTCCTCATCGTTCCGGCAGAAAAGCACTAGAATCCATTGCGGAAATAAGCTTTTACATTCATAAAAGTTTCCGAAGACAGGGAGTAGGGCAACAGCTTATAGAATATTCTTTACGAGAAGCCCCTAAATTAGGTTTCAAAAATTTATTTGCCCTATTGATTGATCTCAATAATGCCAGTATCAACATATTGAAAAAACATGGTTTTACTCAATGGGGACATTTACCTGAAATAGCCGATTTCAATGGCAAGATATGTGGGCAATTTATATATGGAAAGAGGCTATAAGAAGTGTTTTTTTATTTGGGAAAAAGCGCAAGGAGACATCTATTGCTTTATCCTTGCTTACATGCAATCCCTGTAGTTAGTTGGTGTGAAAAAAAACTTGAACATAATCCTGAACCATTCATTATTCTAAAAAAACATGCAAGGTACACCTATATCGAAACTTGTCATCTCCATGAGCATCCTCTGTTGCTTGCTCGGTCCAGCACAAGCTGAAAATGCAAGCCCAGTGGTTCTGACAGAAGTCATACAAAAAAAACTGCAACGGGAAGTCAGACTATCTGGCGGCTCAATACCTTGGCGGCGTGTATGGCTCTCACCGATGGTAGAAGGGCTGGTTAGTAAAATCCTGGTAGATGATGGCACTTGGCTTAAAACTGGGGATATCGTCTTAAAATTGGATGCCCGCCTAGCGAAAATTGAGATTGATATCGTCAGGGCGCGTATCGACGGAGCAAAAGCTAGGCTGCTGGATGCACAGCGTCGGCGCGATGATTTGTTGAAGTTGAGAAAAAATAGTCATGTCTCAAAGACTGCTGTTGAAACTGTACTCACCGAGGTGAAAGTGGTCACAGCGGAATTAGCCCAGGCACAGGCGGAACTAGCGCGTGCGCGAGAATTGCATCAATACCACACTGTGTTTGCTCCTTTTGGCGGGATGGTAGTCAGTAAACAGCTTGAAGTGGGGCAATGGGTCAAGCCAGGGAATAATCTGGTTGAATTGCTAGCCATTGATACCTTGCGTCTGCGGGTGTTACTGCCGCAACGCTATTTCCCCTTGGTTACCACAGGCTGCAAGGCGCGAATACGTTTTGATGCCCTCCCAGAACGCGAGTTCACCGGTCTGGTGTTGGCGCGTATTGCCCTTGGCAACGAAAACTCACGTAGTTTTCCGCTATTGTTCGATATTCCAAACCCTAAGCGGCACTTAGCACCTGGTATGTCCGCACAGATTTGGATTGAACTCAATGATCAAGATAGGGTACTCATGTTACCACGCGATGCCATTATCACCAAAAGCGATGGCAGTCAATTGGTCTGGCAGGTGAAGGAGAAAGAAGGTATGTTGAAAGCCTTTCCCCTCACTATTGAGACCGGCAGATATCAGGGTAGCTGGGTGGAAATTTTGAGCAACAAGATACAGCTAGGTGAGCGTGTTGTGCTTTTGGGTAACGAAAACTTGCGCCCCAACCAAGCGGTGAAGGCGCTGCAATAATAAACCGAGGTTCCCATGTTAAAATTTTCCATAGAGCATCCGGTCATAATCAGTGTTGCAATCCTGATTCTGATGTTGTTTGGAATCCTGTCGATTTTCAATGTGCCGGTGCAAATGATTCCCGATCTGGACGCACGGGTGATATCCATCCGCACAACTTGGCCGGGTGCTTCGCCTCAAGATGTGGAAAAAGAGATTATTGTCGAACAGGAACGCTATCTACGCCGCCTTCAGGGCTTGGAACGCATGATCTCAACGGCTAATACTGGCAAGGCCGAAATTGAGCTGGAGTTCCCTTTCTCCATTAGGGTTGAAGAAGCACTGCTTAACGTCAATAACGCCTTATCCCAAGTACCTAACTATCCAGAAAATGTGGATCAGCCCACCATCAGATCGGAAGCCTTTTCATCTAACTCATTTATGTACTTTAGGCTGATGCCCATTAGGGGTGACTTCACTGAAGAAGACCTTCTCAAACTGCGTGACTGGGTTGAAGAATATGTACAAACGCAGATGGAACGGGTCCCCGGGGTGTCCAGCGTCTCCTTACGCGGCGGTGCCAGTCGCCAAATCAATATCTATGTTGATCCGGCCAAATTAGCTGAACGCGGCATCCGCCTGATGGATTTACGCACTGCCATCCGTGCCAGAAACCGCGATGTCTCAGGTGGTGATCTGGATAGTGGCAAACGCCGATATCTGTTACGCACCATTGGCCGTTTCGAGAGTGTCGAAGAGCTAGAAAACCTAGTCATTGCTGAACGCGATGGCGCATTCATCCGCTTGCGAGATTTAGGTTATGCCGAACTCGGCTTTGGGGAAGTCCGCAACTATGCCTACTCCGAAGGCAAACCCATACTTTCTCTTTCAGTCAGTCGCCAAATTGGCAGCAATGTCATTGAAATCAAACAGGATATGTTGGCAACGGTAGAAAAGCTCAATCAGGGTATTTTGAAAAACAAAGGTATTGAGCTAGTACGCACCGCCGACGATGTCGTCTATGTGACCGATGCGGTGTACGTGGTGCAACGCAATCTGGTGATTGGTGCCGTGCTGGCATTGGGGGTGCTGTTCCTGTTTTTGCGCTCAATGCCGGCAACACTCATTGGTGCTATTGGTATTCCCATTTGTACCTTAGCTGCTTTCTTGGGATTGTTGCTCGGCGGACGAACAATTAATGTTATCTCTCTGGCGGGAGTCGCCTTCGCTATTGGTATGACCTTGGACAACAATATCGTCGTATTGGAAAACATCTATCGCCATCTGAATATGGGCAAACAACGTTTACAAGCGGCCTTGGATGGGGTGCGTGAGGTCTGGCCAGCTGTGCTGGCGGCCACCCTGACTACCGTCTGTGTTTTTCTGCCCATTATTTTTATTGAAGAGGAAGCAGGACAACTTTACTCGGATATTGCGATTGCCATCGCCGCGTCGATTCTGATGTCGATGATCGTTGCCATCACCCTGGTGCCAGCGGCAGCCGGTCGCCTGTTACACAGCAACAATGGTCGCATATCCATGCTGTCTCGCTTAGGAGCAGCACTGGGACGCGGTGTTATTGTGTCTGTACATGGGTTGGCACGCGGGATTCTGCGACCGCTGGTAACCATTACAATTGTGCTAGCGGCTACTTTCGCCATTATTTATTACCTGACTCCGGATGCAGAATATCTACCAGAAGGCGAGGAATCTAAAATTTTCACCCTGATGTTTGCGCCACCGGGCTATAACATCAACATGATGCGCGATGCCTTTCGTGAAGTGGATAAAGACTTTATCCATGCTGTAGGTCAAGATCCGGCTATATTTGAGCAGGGGGATAGTGAGGTACCGGCACTCAAGTTCACGATTGGTTTTGCTAACCAAAGCCGCGTTTTTGTGGTGCGTGAAGCGATTGATCGCCGTCAGACTGAAGCACTGATGCAAGTGGCGACGGATAAAACCAGAGAACTTCCCGGATTGCGTAGTTTTTCCAGCCGAGGCTCAATCTTTTCCAGTAATTTTGGCGGTACCCGCAGTATTAATATTGAAGTCAGCGGCCCTGATCTGGATTCCCTGTTCCAAGCCGGTTTCAAAGTTTTCATGAAATCTAAACAGATTTTTGATAACCCTAGAGTGCGTTCGACACCGTCTAACCTGAAAATGGGACAACCCATGGTGGAAATTCGCCCGGATTGGGAAAGGGCAGCAGAGCTGGACATCAACCCTTACGATTTAGGCTATACCGTTTGGGTTTATTCTGATGGGGCTTATGTGGATGAGTTTTTCCTTGGCGATGATGAGATAGATATTTTTCTCTACTCAACCAAAGGCATGATTAAGCATCCCCAAGATATTGAACAAGTGATGCTCTACTCATCCCGTGGTGGAATGATTCCCCTTAGTGCGGTTGCTCATCTTAAAGAAACAGTGAATACCGAGACAATCCGCCGGGTCGATGGTGATCGCACCATCACACTCAGCATTATCCCGCCGCGAGAAGTGCCACTAGAAGAAGGTGTGCGTATTGTGCGGCGTGAGATCATTGAGGGCATGAAGCATTCAGGCGAACTCTCCCAGGAGATTAATCTTAGCATCAGCGGTGCCAGTGATCGACTCAATGCAACCCGCGAGGCACTCAGCAGTAATTTCGCCGTGGGACTGCTGATTGCATACTTGTTAATGGTGGCCGTTTTTTCCCACTGGGGGTGGCCTTTGCTGATCATGAGTAGTGTGCCGATTGGTATCAGTGGGGGGATTGCAGGGCTTTATCTATTGAATCTTGGCGGTGCCCATTTAGACAAGCTTGGCTTATATCCCATCCAGCAGTCATTCGATATGATCACGATGCTGGGATTTTTGGTATTGATCGGTACTGTGGTTAACAATCCAATTTTGATTGTTGAACGGGCGGTTTCTAATCTGCGGAAACGCAGCATGGACGTATTGGAAGCCGTCACCGAAGCCGTGCAGATCCGACTGCGCCCGATTATGATGTCGATGATGACTACCGTCGCTGGTTTGTCACCATTGGTTTTTAACCCCGGTGCCGGCACAGAACTTTATCGCGGTTTAGGTGCTATCGTTTTGTTTGGACTATTGTTCTCAACCTTGGTTACTCTAACCTTTATGCCAGCTCTTTTGTCCTTGATATTACAGCTTGCGGTACGTTTTCGCCAACCGACATGAGTAGCTACACAGTATCTCAGTACCTTATTAATAACTATACGGATTGAGACTTGACTCAATCTCTGAAATTGATCTGCTACCTGGCTATTATTAAATAGGATGTATAGTTTTTCAGGAAAATAAAAGTTATCAGACCTGCCAGGTTTTCAAAACATGGCAGGTCTTAAAGCCAAAATATTTATCTGAACATCTATAGGGCAATGTCTATTGCCCACTATCATAACGACTATTCTTATTGAGTACAACGGATTATCGAAACTAACGGATTTTTTATTGGGAACGATCAAAAAAATTTAATCAATCCGAATAAATTCAACTCGCCGATTGATGGCACGCCCTGGCACAGTCTCATTGCTATCAATCGGCTGTTCTTCTCCATAAGCCCTAATAATAAGACGCAGTTCAGTCAGTCCATAGCTTTCCATCAGGTAATTTTTCACCGATTCAGCCCGACGATAAGAAAGGGCTAAGTTATGAATCTGGGTACCTGTGTTATCGGTGTGTCCAGCAATCATTAAAATAGAATGTGCCAATTCATCACTTCGCAGGGCTTGTCCAAATTTATTTAATAATGGCTTAGAGTCTTCAAAAATAATAGCTGAATCAATTTCAAAATGAATCAGGGCAGCGATTTTAGGCGGTTCATCTTCTACAATACCGTCTATATCACGATAACCCCGCATTTTTTGCTTTTGCAGGGCTTGAATAATATCTGTTACGCTGGTTTCTGAATCAGCCATAATTGGCTTATCTGCCCAAGCGAATTGGTAAAAACACAAGGAAATAATAATACATAATGGTTTAATCATCATTCCAAATCTCCACTAAAAGTACAACATATACTGCACACAGGCATAACGTACACTTTTAGGTAGTTGAAAACCTGACAGGTTTCTAAAACCTGTCAGGTTTAGCCAGGTAGGGTGGGCAACGTGTTTTTGGTGCAACGGCATTTCCTTAAAACCGAAAAGAATTCACAAAGACCATCTGATAGGTAATGAATGCCGATGCACACAAAAACACGTTTGCCCACCCTACATGGCTGATGGTCATAGCGAATAAATTTAAAGGGCAAGTTAATTTCTAATTCAATTAGCAATTGCTAATTGCCAATTAAACATAAGAACCGATAAAAAGATTTTTATATTGGCTGAAACCTTTAAAATTATCATATTTGAAGAAATATTTCTTTTGACCTAGAAAATTTTTTCATAAAATGCTTGACCTTTTTTTCAAGACGTGGTAATATCCATGCCCAAATCATGAATCCAATTTTTTGCAATTAATGATTGACTTCCGCCACTCAGGTCCCGGTCCATTAGCCAGCGTTGGGTGGATAGAGTGAAACGATACGAAATCAGAGAAATGGTGGGTTGCAGCGAAGCTCCTATCCACCCTACGCTTGCTTTTTCATAACTTTGCCTTGCTCCCGACCTTCGGCGGGAGAAGAGGGGTGTTAGGTACTCAATGGACAATAATTTTTGGCCAAAACGGCTTTTTACTTTGGATGTTTCAAGGAGTTTTGCAGCATTGGCAGTTGTATTATCACATTGGCATAATTTTTCTCTTGATGAAGGTTTTGACAGGACAACTTTGCCTTTATATTCAATACTGAAAATATTTTATGAAAATGGTTTTATGGCTGTAGCATATTTTTTTCTTGTTTCTGGCTTCATATTTTTCTGGCTTTACAAATGTCCCATAAACAATAAAGAGCTAAACTTTGGAAAATTCTGGATACAACGTATTTCTAGGCTATATCCACTACATCTCATAACGTTATTAATTGTTGCACTATTGCAGACTATATATAGTTTATACAATGGTAATTCATTTAATGGTGGGGTTAATGATATATATCATTTTTTTCTACATTTAGGTTTTGCATCTAATTGGGGATTTGAAACTACTTTTTCATTTAATACTCCAGTATGGTCGGTATCAATTGAAATTCTGGTCTATTTCATATTTTTTATAATTGTTTACAACAAGATAGGTGGTGCGTTATTTTGTTTAAGTACCTCAATCATATCTATTACTTTAATACCGTTTGCTAATCATTATCATCATGTTTTATTACTTAAAGGGGTAGGAGCATTCTTTTTAGGTGGCTTTATTTTTCACCTAACGTTCCTTATCTCAACAAAGTTACAGAGTTTAAAATTGCCAATTTATGGTGTTACAATACTTCTTTGGTTTTTAACGATAATTCACTTTTATATATTTAATTTTAGTGATTTTATTCTAAAATTTGGTATGATTGGTACAATGTTTATACATGGATTTCCTTATGTGATTCTCTTCCCTTTTACAGTATTAGCACTTGCTATAGTTGGGATTGATAAAGTGCAATTTTTAAAGTCCATCTCTTGGGTTGGGGATATTACATATTCGACATATTTATTACATTTTCCTCTCCAAATAATATTTGCATTATTTGTTAGTTATGGAATATTAAGTCAAAATTTTTACTTAAATCCTGTGTATCTTGTTATCTTTTTCTTTATACTTATTTCTTTATCGTATTTTACTTTCATTGGTTTCGAGCGTCCAGTACAAAATATAATCAGAAGTAAATATAAAACAGCTTGTACAATCAAGGGAGCAAATTAGTGAACGTAGGGTCCGATAAATTAGACTTTAAAGCTTTAGGTTTTCCTAAACCTTCAAAAGGCTCTCTTTGAATATCTTTGATGAGCGTATTAATTTTCTTAACAATTTACGTTCATTAGCTTGAAACAAAAGATAATCTTCCCAAGCACGTTCAGTGAAAGTTAGTTTCATGGCTCAATTAACTTCCTTTCCTGGGTTTTCCCCATTTTAGCTTGGGCAATTGATTCGCGTAAATGTTCAGCATTTGCCGGATTAGATAACAAGTAAAGTGTTTCCTGCCATGAATTAAATTCATCCATTGACATTAATAAGGCTCTTTCGCCTTTATCATTACAAATAATGGTTGGTTCAACATTAGAAATGACTTGTCCTATCAGATGATTTAGGTTTTGTGTCGCGTGATTAACCGTTACTGCATCCATTAAAATACCCCTTCAAATTGTAATCAGTCAATAAAAATCATTCGCCCTGCAAATCGGAAAGCGAAAAATGTCCCGTCTTTGAGCTTATGCAAAAACGGGACATCGGAGCCACCTACTATTTATTGATGTTTAAATATCATCAATAGTGAATTAAGTGAAAATAGGTTGGGTGATACTCCCGCGCTGAGAGTATCACGATGATTGATGAGGTGCGCGTACCAAACCCTACGCTCGCTATTAAAGCAAAAACCTAAAGCCAGCATTGCGTAAATTTTCTAAAACCGTTGGTAAATTTTCAATAATTCCCTTTTCTACCGCCTTTTGTAAAATGGCTATTGTTCCAATAACAGGCAATTCTAGTTCTTCTGCGGTTTGGCGTGCTTTCCAATCATCAAGTATTATAAAATCTGCTTGACATTCATTTGCCAAGGCAATAAC
>QNES01000157.1 GCA_003645255.1 Gammaproteobacteria bacterium | reverse complement strand
TAAAGCCAATAATCGATAAGAGCATTGCGTTAATGCCAAGACATAGGTTTTCTTTCTGATGTTTTTAGGAAGATGATCGTAAATGTCTATAGATGTCCGTAGTAACTATGGAAATTATAACGTCCAAACCTAAAGTTTTGGACTCCAATATCTAAACGGAGAAGAAAAAAATGAACCTACGCACCACATTAAGTGGATTGCTTATCATAATAGTCGGTTATTTACCACACCTGGTGATTGCCGCTGAAATGTCGCCAGAAGTACCATTGGAATTGGAAAAACCTTCCTATTCTGCCCCTTGGCAGCGTTATACCGGTCGGCGTTGGGCAAGAACGGACTGGAAAAACTTCAGTAACTTGAGACATGAAGTACTTACACCTGTTTCGACTTATCAAAAAATCGAAACACCCATTAAGGGCAATCCCGAAAATGGCAAAAAACTGGTTGCAGACCGTAAACGAGGTGGAGGCTGTGTGGCTTGTCATATTATGCCAGACACTGCTATGCCTGGAAATATTGGTCCAGATTTGTCTACCATTGGTGCATGGAAACGCCCTGATGAATTTTTGTTTAATTATATTTATGATGCCCGCCAATTTAATCCCTATACCAACATGCCACCCTGGGGGGCACATAATCTCTTTCATCAAGATGAAATCAAGGATATTGTCGCCTATTTACAAACCTTAACTGAACCAACCCATTTTAAAACGCCTACGGATGATCCAACTAAACGCCCGGTACCCGTTGAAACTCGTGATAATTTAGATGAGTTTGAAAATCCTGCTATGTTTAGTCTTGAACTAGGCGAAGAACTGTTTAGTACGCCAGGACCTAAAAATCAATCCTGTCAATCCTGTCATGCTGAAGCAACAGAATTGAAAACATGGGCAGCAACAATGCCTAAGTTTGAAACACGTTTAAATAAAGTGATAGGGGTAGAAGAATTTGTCACTCGCCATGCCCTTGCCACTACGGGAGCTGAATATCTGGCACAATCTAAACAAAATTTAGCCCTTGCGATTTATCTCCGCTACCTAGCCAATGGGCAAACCATTGCGATTGATCAAAGCGATGCCAATACACAAGCGGCTATTAAACGGGGTAAAGCTTTAATGGAACGCAAAATTGGACAAATCAACCGAGCATGCGTGGACTGTCATATCACCAATGTCAAAAAATGGATACGAGGTCAATATCTGGTTCCCAGAAAGGGCATGTATGAGCATTTTCCCACTTATCGTACCAGTCGCGGTGCCATTTGGGATATTCGTAAACGTATTCAATGGTGTGGTGTATCAGTCCGTGCTAATGAATTACCACCCGATGCCCCAGAATATGGAGACTTAGAAATTTACCTGGCGACACTGAATAATGGTCAAATTTTAAATGTGCCTGGTCTTGGCCATTAAACACCAATCAATAAAGAGGGGGTCAGATGGATTTTATGATTTAAGTTTTTTACACTGAAATAATTATTTTTGGTATATTAGACATTATACCGATTTAATTTAAGTGCTTGATTTCATTAGCTTTAGCAAAATAGGAATTTTAAGTAAATCAATGAGTTACATTAAATCGGTATAATGTCTATTATTATGGCAAAATCAATGAGTCTGACCCCATTGATTTGTATCTGAGGAATACCTTCCACAACTGGTTGGAATGCACAATGAAGAATTTATAGATGGATATAAAGAGGTTCTACCCATCCTATGCTTGCTATTGGCAATGATAACTGTGAGCTTCCATGTAAGATCGTAACAGAATATTTATTAACGATTGATAAGCAATTTTCTGCTTGGAATACCACTCTAGCATATCTGAATCCAAGAATAATTTAATTTCCGTTTTGTTCTGTTGAGGTGCAATGGCTTCAGAAAACATCTCTTCGGTGATTTCAGGCGAATCTTCATCTATTTTTATCTCTTCGTCTTTCAAAAGACTTACACGTTGCCAATCGCTTTTATCACCACCGTTTATTTCCAAACTTTTGAGTTCTTCTGTTGTATATCTAACAATTTTTTCTTTTTTCATTATAAAGTCTCCGTTCTTGTATACTCGCTTTACGAAGTGAAATAATACGTACTCTTTCTTCTCTGTAAGTATAAACTAATGTGAGTACCATTAGCTCTTTTTCTACCGGCGCAATGTCGATCCATCGTTGTTCGCTGGCATATTTAGATGATATGGTTAATTTTTCCACTGATTCATAAATTTTATAAGCAATAACAAAGTCTAATCCGTGCTTTTCCAAATTACTTTTCCGTTTATTTTCATCCCATTCATACTTCATAATTTTTCCTCGTTACAAGATATGATATATGCTGAACTTTAACTTGATGGTATATAAAAATGTTTAGCTTCAGTCATGTATGACGTATTGAACCGTGTAGCAGTGGACAGTGTCCTTGGTGTAGCAAGAGCATAAAAAGTTGATTTAGCAATAGGTCATTTAGAACATAGTCTTGATAACGATTTATTGTTGTCAGACCGCAATTATGCATCATATTTTCACTTATATATGGTACGTTTCATAAAAATCAAGTCTTATTCGTTAGTTTTCTATAAATTTTATCAAGTTTTTAAGTACCTCATAAGCCCCAAGATCAATCTCCCCGCCAACAACACGAGAATTACCCTCTAAATCAAGGGCATTGCCGTCACACTAGAGTCACCTACATCAATAGCTGGAGAGTCAGCGCGTAAACGGAAATTTTCATTCTCAGCATCTACAAAGCGAGGCTCGCCCATGATGATGTGGGTACCAAAATCAACGGCATTTAATATGTTATTGACCAGGGTATAGTTCATAAACAAGTCCTCTGTTGTGCGTTGGAATAGTTACGAAACTGCAAACCCCGTATGCTTTCTCCTGGACGCTGCATGATAGGCTAAAACAATCTCCTCTTTTGGTACACCTAATGCAACTAAGTCATTGGCTATGCCTACTTCTGTTCCATCGTGCTGGATCTAAATTTTTCCATTTTTGATATCTATGTGTAGCACACAACCACGAATGCGTTTATAACCATGCCAACCCACATTGGCTAGTTGATAGTGATCGTGTTCCCGATCAAAAATTATTTGCACTTCAACTTCGCCATACGAGGGTTTATATTGACTATATTCTTTAATCACATTTTCAATATCGGTTCGGTATTGATCTAAGTTTGCCATTTGACGATCTCCTCTTTCTCAAAATCATAAACAATCAGTTTGACAGAACAGCTTTTGATGACAGATTGAATAAATCGGCGCATAAAGAAAGTCTCATAGACATCTACCGGAACCGCCATGTATAAGGTATGTGCAAAATTCTGTCCTTCTAATCCATGACGATAATCTATAAATTGTCCTATTGCAAAATGAAAAGCAGACATAAGCGAAGCACTGACAAAGCTTTTAACCTCAACTGCCATTTTTTGTCCTTCTTTCTCGGCGGCAATAATTTTTTCTGCACCGAGGTACATTTCAACATCGTCGAATTGAATGAACAAAGGATCATGAGTGATTATCCAACCTTCCTTGATTAAAGCATTTTTTACGTTGTTAGGTGGAGTACAAAAACCGTAAAGCGTTTCCAAAACGCTTTACGGTTTGTTATGTCGTTTATTCAAACGGGAAAAGCGATAGCTTTTGCCGATTAATTTAGGATATTATTTTTTGCGAGTTGCCTAATGACTACGGCAAATCTGTGCTCCCAATTGAGTCAGTTTTTCTTCAATTCGTTCATAGCCTCGATCAATATGATAAATACGATCCACTAAAGTTTCTCCATTTGCAACCAAGCCCGCTAACACTAAACCAGCAGATGCCCGTAAATCTGTTGCCATCACAGGTGCCGCTTGTAAACTCTCAACACCGTTAATAATAGCAGTGTTGCCCTCTAAACGAATATTTGCCCCCATACGTTGCAATTCAGAAATATGCATAAAACGGTTTTCAAATACCGTTTCCGTCAACATGCCCACGCCTGAAGCTATCGTATTCATAGCCGTCAATTGAGCCTGCATGTCCGTGGGAAAAGCAGGATAGGGAGAAGTATGTATATCCACAGCACGAGGTCTGCGCCCCTGCATATCCAATTCTATCCAATCATCCCCTCTAGTAATAGTCGCACCCGCTTCCAATAATTTGAGTAATACCGCATCAAGTAAACCGGCATCCGTCTTTTTAACCTTAACCTTGCCACCTGTCATAGCAGCGGCAACTAAATAAGTACCCGTTTCAATACGGTCAGGTAAAACGCTGTAATGAGTGCCTGATAATTTTTCCACCCCTTCAATGCGTATGGTACCTGTGCCAGCCCCCTCAATATGTGCCCCCATGCTGTTTAAGCAATTCGCTAGATCAATCACTTCCGGTTCACGCGCCGCATTTTCAATCAAGGTGACACCCTCTGCTAGAGTCGCTGCCATCATCAAATTTTCGGTACCTGTCACCGTAACTATGTCCATACATAAAGTCGCACCATGCAAACGTTTAGCTTGTGCGGTAATATAGCCTTCTTCTACCTGAATATCAGCACCCATTGCCCTTAAACCTTGAATGTGCAAATTGACCGGACGTGCCCC
Source organism: Gammaproteobacteria bacterium (assembly GCA_003645255.1). Classification (GTDB taxonomy): domain Bacteria; phylum Pseudomonadota; class Gammaproteobacteria; order Beggiatoales; family Beggiatoaceae; genus QNES01. The sequence continues at coordinate 5,523 of QNES01000157.1, read as the reverse complement.
AATCGCACATCCACCCGGTAATGAAACATGCGCTTTCCCAAAACGGGCAATTAGGGGTCCTAAGACTAAAATTGAAGCCCGCATCGTTTTGACCATTTCATAAGGCGCATTAAATGTATGGACATTGCTACTATTCGCTTCAATATTCAGCTTTTCATCAACAATAAATTCAACACCCATGCGTCCTAACAGGCTTACCATGGTCGTTATGTCTCGTAAATGAGGAACATTACTAATATAAGAAGGCGTATCAGCCAATAAAGTCGCCGCTAGTATTGGTAAAGCGGCATTTTTAGCCCCAGAAATACGAATTTCACCATTGAGCGGATTTCCGCCAGTAATTAATAACTTATCCATATCAAATCTCCCGCCCCATCACCTGTGCAATGCCACGCAATTCTTCCATCAACTTCTTTAATTCATCAGGTGTTAAAGCCTGATCAGCATCACACCATGCCTCACAAGGAGTGGGGTGCATTTCTATTAACAAGCCATCGGCACCTGCTGCAATAGCCGCCTTTGATAAAGCGGGTACTAATGCCGCTTTACCCACAGCATGACTGGGATCGACTATTACCGGTAAATGGGTTTCCTTTTTTAGCACGGGAATGGCTGTAATATCTAGCATATTACGATAAGCTTTTTCAAAACTACGCACACCACGTTCACACAAGATAATATTGTGATTGCCACCCGCGGCGATATATTCTGCTGACATTAACCATTCTGATAAAGTCGCGCATAAACCTCGTTTAAGTATAACAGGGGTATGAATTTTGCCAACTTCTTTAAGTAAATCAAAGTTTTGCATATTACGGGTACCGATTTGTATCACATCAACCCCATATTCCAAAAACTCATCAAGTCGGCGCACATCCATCAATTCGGTGACAATGGGTAATTTATATTTATCAGCAGCTTGATGAAATATCTTTAACCCTTCCAATCCTTTACCCTGGAAACTATAAGGGCTAGTACGGGGTTTAAAAGCCCCACCCCGCATCAAGCGGCAACCCGCATTCGCAACACCTTGTGCAGCGAAATCCATTTGTGACTGTGTTTCAACGGAGCAAGGACCGCCAATAACTTGGATGGTATGACCCCCTATGGGAATACCTTGAATATCAATTACGGTATCTGCTTCATGCCATTCACGCGCTACAATTTTATAGGGCTTAACGACACGCATCACATTATCAACACCAGGCAAAGCTTGTAAGCTTTCCTTATGTATTTTACGTTCATCGCCAATAGCACCAATAATAGTGCGTTCAACACCGCGTGAAATATTGGCTTCTAAGCCTAACGATTTAAGTTTCGTTTCGACACCGTGAATTTCTTCATCAGTGACATGGGGATGCATAATAATAATCATTTTTAATTGTGAATTGTGAATTGTGAATTTGGAAAGGAAATAATCGCAGGTTTAGGGTTAATTTGTTAAATATTTACCCACCATTCATTCTTTACCAGTTATCTTTTAATGGATAGCAAGATTTTAAAATCAAGTTAAAAAAATTGATAGACTTTGTGCAGAACAACTAAAATGCGCCATTATAATTCGAGGTTCAAGTTTTTTTATCGAAAAAACTCAAAACCTCGAATACTATTTTTGGAAAAAATAGTATTTCTTTAACTTGATCGACTCATTTTTTTGTGAACGCCAATGCGCCATTATTAAAAGATTGCATTTAAATTTCATCGCCATCATTTTAGGAGATTTCATTAAATACCCAATTAATGCTATTAAAAAGTCGCTGTAAATCAGTTGGTGCAGATATGAGTGTTGGATCTACAATAAAAATATTGTTTTTTAATTTTCCAAATTGCCAAACAGTACCTGTGGTCACGACCGCATAACAAGTTTTTGCATGAAGTAAAGAAGAAGCGACCATTTCTGCTAAAGCTTGTGTCCAACCTTCATCAAAATTATCTTTTTTCGCCTCTATCACACACAAAGCAGGGCTTATCATACCACCATATTTGTTTTTGGGAGCGATTAAATAATCCGGTTCTCCCACTAGTCCTTTTTCTTTGTCCACATTATAAGGAATATGTGACCAGACTTTTAGAAGATAATTTTGTGCCACGATGTCCAGAATAGGACGAATAATGGTTTCACAAATCGCATACTCAGAGACATAATTTATTTTATCTCTTAAATTATTTTCGACGATAGAAAATAACAGTTCTGAAATTTCTAATGTTTTACCACCAATAAATATCATTGTATCCGCGACTTCAATATCAAATTTTGTGGCCACTTCTTCAACTGACTTAAAAGTACCATAAGCCATTTTAATTTTCCTTTGATTTATAATGTACACCCTACACAGGTTTTAAAAGTCATTTACCTGAAAAATCTATAAAGCAGACTGCAAAGCGCGACGAATCAAAACTTCACTACTTAAACCTTCTTCTGCAACAGCATGGACCCAATGACTCGCATCAGCCGGCTTATAGCCCAAAGCAATCAAGGCACTAATAGCATCATCAACCGGACTCGTGATTCCTTGTGTCAGAGGTGCGGAAGTGGGAGGCGAAGAAGTTGTTGGTGTGATGCGCTGCTTTTCTAAACGATCACGCATTTCTACCACTAAGCGTTCTGCCGTCTTTTTGCCTACGCCGGGGATGCGCTTAAGGCGAGCAGTATCATTATGATGAATACTATTGACAAAAGTCGCCAATTCCATTGAAGATAGAATACTCAATGCTAATTTAGGTCCAATCCCACTTACCCGAATCAAATCACGAAATAGCATCCGTTCCGATTCATTCAAAAAACCATAAAGTACATGCGCATCTTCCCGAACCACAAAGTGAATTAACAGACTAATCTCAGCATTCACTTCTGGTAAATTATAAAAAGTGGACATCGGCGCGAACACTTCGTAGCCCACGCCTTGTACATCAATTACTAATAAGGGCGGCTGTTTTTCTATTAACAAGCCATGTAAACGACTGATCATAATTATTCCATATATTAACCCTGAATCAAACAGAATTACCCTGTTAAATTATTCCAAATACCAATGCTGTCCAACAATATACGCTCCATAAATCGGATGAGAATGCTGATTAAGCTTCTGAGCGGCTACCATAGTCACTATCAACCAATGAAGATTTAAATCTTCTTCCTTCCCATAGCGTTTCAGTTCTAGCACTGTGGCAATCATAATACACTAAATCACCAGCAAAAAGCAATCCCTTTTTTTTAAAAATTTCTTCCCACCCGCACGCTCAATGCCATTAAGTATCGGGCAGACACTTTCGGTTCGCCCCTACAATATCCCACGTATTATGGTGATTGTAGGGGCGAACTTGCGTGTTCGCCTTGGCTTAACTTAATGGCAGTGATGCTACGCTCGCTATTTCTAGAATTTATGATTAATTCCAGCTTCTTTCATGATTGCGTTTGCTGTGAATCTGGATTTACAATTATAATATTCTTATGAGCCTTTTGCGGCTCTGATAAATTTCCAGCTATGTTTTTTAAGTATTTTTTTAACCTCTTTCTCATACCCGTTCATGCTATTGCAATATGATCTTTAAAAATAACATCTGTTGATACTTTAGGTAATGATTTCTTATAGCCTAAAATCAACAAATTAGGGATAGCTTCTTCAATTTCTTTTATTAAGGTATTGAAATTCTCAGCTTCTAATACTAGCCCTTGAATATCTCTACTTGTTGCAACAAAAACCTTTTCATCATCATCATAAATAAAATTAATATTTATTGTGATTGTTACCCCTATTCTGGCTAAAAACCATGAGAATGGGTATCTTAATGGATAACTCATTGTACATCTCTCACTATCAACCAATGAAGATTTAAATCTTCCTTCCCATAGCGTTCCAATTCTATCACTGTGGCAATCATAATACAATATAATAATTGGGGTCAGAGTCAAATTAAGATGAAACAATAATGCTTGTCAAAAATTAATGTTACTCTGACCCCAATTATTTTTCCAAATCTCTATCACAAGGATTGATTCACAATTTCAGAGACATTTTTACATAGCCCTTCATGTTTTGCGATACGCTCTAGTTGGGTTTTCATGAGGGCTTGATAGGGCAGGGCAAATTTACGCCAATGGCTGAGAGTACGAACTAAACGGGCGGCTACATAAGGGTTAATGGTATTTAACTCAAGGATATAATCGCCTAAAAACTCATAACCGGCACCGTCTTCACGGTGAAAGCCGATGGGATTTCTTGCACAAAAAGCACCCATCAGTGCATAAACTTTATTAGGATTTTTGAGGTTAAATGCGTCATGTTTGACTAAGGTTTGCACCCGATGCAATATTTCTTTGTCAGGAGCAGTTGCTTGGATTTCAAACCACTTATCCAACACTAAAGAATCATGTTGCCATTGTTGATAAAAATGATCGAGTTGGGGTGTCGTTTGTTCTAGATCATTATTGACGAGTACTTGCAATGCAAATAATTGATCTGTCATGTTATTGGCGGATGTATATTGTGTCATTGCCAAATCACGGTAGCGATCACCTAATTTAAGCAAATAGCTTAGGCAGGTGTTTTTCAGTAAACGGGTTGCAATGTCTTCACGATTCAGCCGATATGGTTTTCCAGCTTGGGCTAATTTTTGATAATTTGCCAAAAATTCATTTTCTAAAATGGAAGCTAATTCCGTTCGCAGAAATTCTCTGACTTGGTGAAGAATATTCACCTCAATCGGTTGGATGCACTCTGCTAAGTAAGCTTCATTAGGTAATTCTAAAAGTTGGGCTAACAGGGCTTTGTCTATTTTTTGCCGTTCTAACAATCGACGGTAGGCTGTTATCAGCACCTCATCAATTTGCAGCCTTTTTTCAGCTTGAACATCTTGCACGAGACGCTTGATGACGTTGATAGCTAAACGTTGATTGGCTTCCCATCGCGCAAAAGGATCAGAATCATGCGCTATTAAAAAGCCTAATTCGTCATCGGTGTATGAATAATCTAATTTAACCGGGGCAGAAAAACCACGTAGTAAAGAAGGAATGGTTTTTTCCGGTACATTGATAAATTCAAAACATTCTTGTGACTGCTTAATGCTTAATACCCTTTCTGGACCACCTGCTTGGTTTTCGCCTACTAATTGTAAATCTAATGCTTTACCATTTGGCTGAATCAATCCTAATTTAAGCGGTATCAGAAAGGGCAGTTTGCTCTTTTGTTCGGGTGTCGGAGGGCAAGATTGTTCTATAAACAGTTTTAAACAGCGACGCTCAGATTCATATTCACTCTGTATCCGCAATTCAGGCGTACCGGCTTGACTATACCAAAGTTTGAATTGATTTAAATCAAATTCACTGGCATCACTCATAGCGGATACAAAATCATCACAAGTGACTGCCTGCCCATCATGCCGTTGAAAATATAAATCCATCCCTTTTCGGAAATTGGCACTTCCTAATAGGGTATATATCATTCTGATCACTTCCGCGCCCTTTTCATACACCGTCGTCGTATAGAAATTATTCATTTCTATATAGGCATCTGGACGTACCGG
>QNES01000156.1 GCA_003645255.1 Gammaproteobacteria bacterium | reverse complement strand
GCCGCTTGGATCACCAATCATTCCAGTAAAGTCACCAATTAAAAAGAAAATGGTATGCCCTAATTTTTGGAATTGGCGCAATTTATTCAAAAGCACTGTATGCCCTAAATGCAAATCTGGGGCTGTTGGATCAAAGCCTGCCTTAATCCGGAGTGGTTTACCACTTTCCAACTTGGTACGTAATTCGTTTTCGAGCAATATTTCTTGACTGCCTTGTTTTATTTGATCTAAGGCTTCGGTTATTGTTATCATATATAATTTCTATGCTTAATTTAGTTTTTCAGTTTTTTTAAGCTTAACATATTTTATTGATATATAGATGTTCAAAAAATAATTTCACGAAGGAACGAAGTTTCATACGCATGAGGGCAATACTATAAACTACTAATTTGAAGGCTGCCTAATATTTCAATCAATTGTGATTGTTCTATAATTTCTAAAAAATAACTGACTCGAATATCACATTAAGCTGTTAGAAATACTATTTTTTGAAAAAATAGTATTTCTGGCGATATAGGTATATGGATATTTATAAAAAATTTTAGCAAAAATTCTTTTTTAGCAACTTACATTAAGGCTCCTAAATCACATGCAATCCAAAAAAAATGTGAATCCGCTTTTTAGACTAAAAAAAAACATAAATTGTGTCTTTAGCCAACCTTCTTCTTCAAACAGGATGGCTCGTTCATCTCATCGTTCAGTTAAACCCTTTAAAATTAAAGGGAATAATTTTAACGTTGAATATGGTTTACATTTAAAAGTACAGCCTACCACCTGGTTTAATTCTAAAATCGTACTGCTAATCACCTTGTTGACAACATTGCCGTTGCTATGGTGGTTAAATAATTCTAGTGCTTCAATATCATCTGTCTTTGACAGTTCCCTTTTGCATAAAACACCCATAACAGGTGTCATAATTTCAAATGTACCCACTTCAAGCACTACCAATCCAGGTATCAGTTTACCCGATATTACCACACCGTTACCTTCACATCTTCGTGTTTCAGTTCATGCTAAAGTGGAAACTTCATTCGCCATTGCAGTCAAAAAAATGGGTTTATCAGCTCATCAACTTTCCAAACTGAGCCAAATTTTTAAAGGAACAATTGATTTAGCCAATGATATAAAGTCAGGTGATCAACTGACAGTCATTTATGAACAGCATAAGTTTAAAGAAGGTGTGGAAGAACGCCTTATATTAGCAGCGGAAGTCGCCACTCAGGATCAGGTTTATCGTGCATTACGTTATACTGATTTAACGGGTTATACAGATTACTACACGCCAACGGGTAATAGTTTACACAAAATTTCCTTATTCCGCGCCCCCTTGGAAGACTTTACTCGAATCAGTTCTCCTTTTGGAAAACGTAGACATCCCATTTCAAGAAGAACCCATTTTCATACTGGTACTGATTATGCGGCGAAGTGGGGTACCCCAGTTTTTGCAGGTGGAGATGCAACCGTTCAATTTGTAGGGCGAAAAGGTGGCTATGGAAAAGTGGTTATTTTAGAACATAGCCATCGAGTAACGACTCTATATGCTCATTTAGCCAAATTTTTTACAGACATCAGTGTTGGAGACGAAGTTATCAAAGGGCAAATTATTGCTTATGTGGGGCAAAGTGGGCGGGCAACAGGTTCCCATTTGCATTATGAAATTAGAATGGATGGCGAACCTCAGAATCCAGAAGAAATAAAATTGCCGCTAACTACGTCCATTGCTAAAGAGGATAGGGCTTATTTTATGATAAAAACTCGACAATTAGTGGCACAATTAAACGACTTGAATCAAACAGCAACGTTAACCAGGGTAGTAGAAAAGATTCATGTCTCTCCCAAAATCGTCAAATCAACCTCTTCGGTATCCGTACTAAAGCAACATTTGATTCAATAGAAATCCGATTTTTCCAAAAATCGGATTTCTTATATACCAGTAACTGATAAAGAATAAAGAATAAAGAATAATGGCAAAATATATTGGATTAATGTCAGGCACCAGTGTGGATGCCATTGATGCAGTGCTAGTTGAATTTAACACCACCGGTATACAGGTACATGCCGTACACACTCATCCTTGGCTATCAACCTTGCGTGAAGCATTGCTCACGCTCACCCAACAGACGCGGGAACAAAGCACACTACATGACATAGCTACTCTTGATGTCAAACTAGGCGAATTATTTGCAGAAGCTTCTTTGGTTCTACTGAAAAAATCACAAATCCCGCGTGAACAAGTCTGTGCGATAGGGAGTCCTGGACAAACTTTATATCATCACCCCGAAGGCTCGCCCCCTTATACTTGGCAATTGGGCGATCCGAATGTGATTGCACAAATGACAGGCATACCTACCATAGCTGATTTTCGGCGACGGGATATGGCAGCCGGTGGACAAGGTGCGCCTTTAGCACCAGCCTTTCATAATGCCAGGATGCGTAGCCCCCACGAAAATAGGGTAGTACTCAATATTGGGGGTATTGCTAATATTACCGTACTCCCGGCAGATGAAAGTCAGCCGGTTATTGGATTTGACACAGGTCCTGGGAATGCATTACTAGATGCTTATGCTTTTCAGCAACAACATCTTAGTATAGATAAAAGTGGTGCATGGGCAGCGACGGGAGAAGTGCAACCATTATTATTGGAAGCCATGCTTGCTGATCCTTATTTTGCCAAGCCTGCTCCCAAAAGTACCGGGCGTGATTATTTTAACTTGGATTGGTTGGGCTACCATACTTTAGGTTTATCTTTAGCTCATGAAGATGTTCAAGCAACTTTATGCCAATTCACAATTATAAGTATTGCACAAGCTGTTTTACCTTATAATCCTCAACGCTTATTAGTCTGCGGAGGCGGTGTACATAATCCATTATTGATGGATGGATTAGCTAAACAGTTGCCCTCGTGTTTGGTTGAATCAACGACGGCGATTGGAATCGAGCCCGATTTCGTAGAAGCCATCAGTTTTGCCTGGTTAGCGCAACGCCGATTGGATAAGCAGCCTGGTAATTTGCCATCAGTAACGGGGGCGCGTCAGGCGGTGGTGTTGGGGAGTGTTTATATATAGTGAAAAATCCGATTTGTCAAAAAAATAGGATTTCTACTGATCAATTATCAAAAACAATGGAAAATCTTTTCAGCAATAAAGGGCAAGAAACAGGATTTGTTTTAGTCAATAAGGAATTAATCATTCTTGGAAATAGTATAGCGTTGCATCAATGGCTACCCAATACGCCGGTTGATTTAACTATGCAACCGCTTATCCAAATTTTTCCGATGCTAATTGGCTATGAAGAATTGTTAGACGAATTAATTTATGAACAACTGACGAAACCCATCCGGATTTCCCAGATTTATTATTGTACTGCTGATGAAAAAATAGGCTATTTTAACTTGCAAGTAGAAAACTGTCATTATGCCAAAGCTGTTTTGCTTGTCACCCTAACTGATGTCACCGAATCAAGTTTGTTGGAACAAACATTGCGCCAAGAACGAAATGAACTTCGCCTACAAATACGTGAGCGTGCCAAAGCTGAAGAGGCACTACGACAAACCGTTTTAGAATTGCGCAAAGCTAAAGAAGCAGCCGATGTCGCTAACCAGGCTAAAAGTGTCTTTCTGGCTAATATGAGTCATGAATTACGCACCCCCCTTAATGGCATATTAGGATATGCACAAATTTTTAAACGGGATAAAACGTTAACCCAGGATCAACAAAGCGGGATAGATATTATTCAACGCAGCGGCGATCACTTATTGAAACTGATTAATAATGTTTTAGACTTGTCGAAAGTTGAAGCCAATCGTGTGGTATTATCTCCAAATGAGTTTCACTTTGGTGCTTTCATTAAAGAAATTAATCAATTATTTGAAATCAGGGCTGAACAAAAATACATTCTCTTTTGTTATCAAGCACTTACACCGCTACCAACGCTTATTTATGCTGATGAAACACGATTACGACAAATTCTGATTAATTTATTAGGGAACGCCATTAAATTTACCGAAAATGGTCAAGTGACATTTACTCTGAGTGGTGCCCCAAATCTAAATTATAATCAACACAATCATTTAAAAACAGATTTAGGAAGCAAAACTAAATCTTGGAAAATACGTTTTCAAGTGAAAGATAGTGGCATGGGGATTGCCCCTGATGACTTGCCTCAAATATTTTTACCCTTCCAGCAGGTGGGTGAACAAAGTTATCAAGCACAAGGCACTGGACTCGGTTTGCCTATTAGTAAAAAATTGGTTGAAATGATGGGGGGAGAATTGCATGTTAATAGTACTTTAAGAGAGGGTACGAGATTTTGGATGGAACTTGATTTGCCTGAAGTCTTATCAGAGGCTGCCTTTTTACCTATTGAGAAACCGGTTATTGTAGGTATTAAAGGAGAATCTTCCAAAAAAATTTTGGTGGTTGATGATCAAAAAGAAAATTGCTCCGTTTTGATTCATTTTTTAACATCCTTAGCTTTTGAAGTCATGGAAGCGAACAACGCTCATGAATGTATAGAAAAAGCCCAATCATTTCAGCCGGATGCTATTTTGATGGACTTGATTATGCCGCAAGCGGATGGTTTTGAAACGACTCAACTCATACGCCAATTACCAGCACTGAAGGAGGTTGTTATCATTGCGACTTCAGCCACTGCTTTTGAAGATTATCAAGAAAAAAGTTTGGCTGTTGGTTGTAACGATTTTATTATTAAACCAATAAACTTTGATGAACTGCTAGAAAAGCTAGGTAAACATTTAAAATTAGAATGGGTGTACGATTACTCTGCGTCGGAAAACCAGTTTACATTAGAAGGACAAGTAATAGTGGGACCTCCCCCAAAAGTGGCTAAAATTCTCTATACTCTAGCTATGCAAGGCGATGTGGCAGGTATTTTGGAGCAGGGGGTACGATTAGAAAAAACAGATGAAAAATTGAAGCCTTTTGCTAAAAAATTACTATGGTTAGCGAATGAATTTGAAATACTACAATTACAGGAATTAATTAAGCCTTATTTATAGTATGGGAATTTTGAAAAACAGAATCCGAGGAAATAGTTTTCCTCAAATTAAAAAAATGGTATTTCTAAGCCGCATGGAACGATAAACAGGTATTGTGTGTCACCGTCCAGATTAAACATTAGGCTCAACGCCTAGTGCCCTTAATTGAGCGAGTAATTGCTCTGCTCGCTGTTTTTCATGGTCCGCTCGCCGCTTTTCTTGCTCGGCTTTTTCAGCATTTGTGGGTATCCATTTTCCATCAGAGCCATACCAGCGCAACCATTTTCGCTCAACTTCTTGGTAAGGACCATTCCAAAATCCTAAACCCAGATTAATCTCTAAAAACCACAAGCGTTCTTCTTTCAACTCTATCTTGCGGTAACGTCTTCCCCCTAATTGAAAGGCATGAAATTTATTCAAATCTCTATCGAATACCACATAATAAGGCACTCGCAGGATTTTTTCATACACCTGCCATTTAGTCGGAGGACCTAAGTCTTCTTCTTTCGGGGACGAAATAATACCCAAGTCCTCTTTCTCAGTCCCTTCCGACAGGAGTTCAACGACCATAAATGGCTTCGCGGGTTCATCCCAAACAACATAGCTATAACGCAGATCATGGTTTTTATGAAGCGGGGGTGCACCAAGCACTACAAACCAATCTGGACGCTTGTACCATTGGGGGTGAGACTCGTCATAGTATAAATTTAAATCAGAAGCCACATAAAATTGTTCTTCTATAGGATAGGGACGAAAAGTTTCACGTAATAATTCAGGTTGATGATGATGAAAATCGTCTGGCAAACCAGGTTCCTCCGGGTCTTCACTTGGTAATTCGTACATTGTTGGCAATCTCTTTTTAGGCGCACGTGAAACAACCGTGTTAGAGATTTCATAACAACTTCTTTCTAATGCTTGATAAGTTATCATCTGATTAGGCTCTTCTTGCAATTCAAAACAACATTCAAGCTTACCTTACGGGCAAGCACAAGGAATTGTCCTTATAAAATAGATTGTTCTTGAATTCCACAATGGGACACTCCCTAATGGGAATACGCCCTTTTATATTTCTGAACAGTCAAGCACAATAATTTCAACCCGCCGGTCAATGGTATCGATCACATCGTTAGTATTAGTAGCCATCAAATTGTCATTAGAACCTTTACCAAGGACTTTTGAGCTTTGTATGAGTGCAGGGAAATGAGTTCCCATTAATGTTTGAACTTTTTCAGCACGTAATAAGGATAACGCTTGTTTTTTCTTTTCTTCAGTCTGAGTACTGTGACCCACAATTTGAGTACAAACTTGATTGTTTTCCAAATAAAGGGCTATTTGACGCAACCAAAATGAATATTCTTTTTTTAATTCTGTGTCATTAATAAATTCGTTTGAGTTAACCGAAAACAAAAATTTTAAATTCAATTTGTTATTTTTCTGAATACTGGCTTCCAGTAACTGAGCAAAAGCTTTTTCAGCAGCGGCTTGCTGTTTCAACTTCAGATGAGTTTGATATAAACCAGCATAAGTTCTCACTAACTGTGCATCGGGACGTATCGCCGCGAGTTTGAATAAAGCCATGGCTTTTTCGTCTCCATGATTTTCATGTAGGTTTTCTGCTTTTGCAAGTAATACGTTGGTATTTAATGAATCGTAGTACTCCTTATCGATTAATTCATTGTCTGGTGTTTCTACACTTTCATCGACCGGCTTTTCCACACTGAGTATCAAGGGTGCTTTATCTTTCTGATGGATGGGGCTATCTTGATATGTTGGTGGAAGTGGTATGTCAACCTCAGAATCAATTACTGGTGGTTGGCTTGATTTGGGAGAAACGCATGAAATGATGGAAGTAAGACTTAACATCAATGCGGTCCATTTAATGAGTTGGTTAATATGGTACATTTTTAAAAGCCCTTTGGTTTATAAAAAGTGATTGTTGAGTTTTAGACCTGACAGGTTTTAAAAACCTGTCAGGTTTGTTGTTAAAATTAACGACACTGAGTTCGTAAAAAACTCATTTGCGCTGGTGTTAAAGCTTTAACTCCCATTGATAATTGTTTGAAAAGATTGGAACAATTGCACCCTTCGCAAATACTGGGTGGTGTAGAAGTTTTAGGTTTAGGTTTAGGTTTAGGTTTAGGTTTAGGTTTAGGTTTAGGTGACTTTTTGACCGTAGCAGTTTGTGTTGATTTCTTTTTTTTCGGTGCATTCTTCGCATTTTTTAAGCGCCGTCTTAATTGCGCTAAAGCAGGTGATTTTGAATTAACTTTTTTTAGGCTTGCTAGATAGATTTTTGCTTTACCTAATTGGTTTCTTCGTAGGGCAGATTTTGCCCAGGCAACATAACGTTTTTCTATATTTCTTTTTCCAGCTTTAGCTTCACGATTACCTGGTGCCTTCCTTAGAACTTTGTTATAACAAGCCAACGCGGTACCCTGTTTGCCTGTAGTAAGACGATTTGCATCAAAATGCTTTTTACATTTTCGCAATAATCCAGCCACTTTTGTGGGTTCTTTTGACTTTTTGACAGAAGAGGGTGGCAATGAAACGGAATCACTGTACCAAGGTTTTGCAATGGGTTGCGATGGTGTATCCTCTGTTACCATAATGATTTGTTTCAATTTTGTTATGGTAACAGGATGAATATTGACTTTTTCTTCTTCGAGAGCCATTATTGCTAAGGTTTCATCCAGGTAATATCTCACTAAATTTCTTTGGATCTGAGGCATTTCAAGCACTTCTGCCTGTAACACAGGATCGCTAGTCAGTTGACTGAGCCTTTTTTTAATTTTTTTATCATCACGACCACTCAGATCGGCAATGATGTCTTCAAGTTGTTTACGAAGTGCTAAACTTTGTTTAAAATGATCACGTTGCTCTGAGGGTGCTTGCAGTATTTTTTGCCAATCTAATAGCACCAACTCTGCTCGTTCATAGTTTTTTTCAACTAAAGCCAGTTCAATTTCGTCGGCATACATTTCTGGTAAATTGGAATCGGTAGGTAAAGAGTGTTCAATACCGACATATTCAATTTTTTTCCGAGCATCAGCCATACAGTGTGTCCTTTCCAATAACGGTGCCAAAGTTTGGTCTAGGCATTCAAAATATAATTGAGTTAATTCAGCTAGGCGCTGTTTTTTCTTATTTTCAATTTCAATAGATTTATCCGACAATTCCTTTGAATTTGGATATTTATCTTTGAGTGTATCCAGCAATAAAAATGCCGCTTTGAAATTATCAGCTTTAGATGCATTATCAATTTTTTGATAATAATAGGTTATTAAAGCACGATAAACCTCATTATCTTTTAAAATATTGGCTAAAATGATGTCGTCATAAGTCTCTGATAGTATTGAAAGGGGATGATCAACCTGTTGAAGATAAAAATGAACCAGTGCTTTTTTGACTTGTTCGCCCTCAAGAATTTTTTGTGCCGTTTCAGTCTTGGAACGTTCTAGGGTTTCAATAGCCGTTTCATCACCTTGTAAGATGGCGGTTTGAATTTGCTGATAGTCTTGCCATTGTGCAAATTGTTCCACAGCAAATATAATACCGATTGTCATGCTTGATAAAATCAATACAAAGATACCCATTAAAAATAATGGCCATTTTTGGGTCAGTTTCATACTGCTATCCTCTGTCTTTTTTTGTGACCTGGTTTGAATTGGTATTCCTACCTTTTTTTTAGTTTGTCCTAAGAATTGGGTATATAGTCCAGCATTTTTCTTAGCACGCATTTTAGCATAGTTATGTATCCATGCATTTTTTTTTGCAATAAACCAAGTGTAAGTATAAGGCGAAATCACTTTAAAACTTGCGTGATATGCCGCTCGTTTTTTAGGTTCCTTGAGTACGTCATAAGCTTGATTAATTTCTTTAAAGCGCTCAAGTGCATCAGGCTCTTGACTTACATCGGGGTGATATTTATGGGCGAGTCGATGAAAAGCTTGTTTAATTTCTTTCAAACTTGCGTTTGATTCAACTTCCATAATTTTATAGTAATCTTTATATTTCATCCAGTCATTTTATCCTTAAAAAGTTAATAGTGAGTTTTAAGTTATTGAATTTGAATTTAGGATTATTTAGGGTAATTATGAATTATAATACAATTTTCATTGATAATAGACATTAGACATTATACAATTGTGAATGAATAACGAACAATACTTGAACTCAGAAAATGATTTTCACGATTTTGAAGTCTGTTCAGTATATACCTGTTAAATTTAAGAAGTTGATTTTATTGATTTTACAAAATATAAATTTTAACTAAATCAATGGCAAACGGCTTTGCGTCAGATTTTCGATGGTTTTTTAAAAAGAGGTAAATAAATGGAAACAGAAAAAATTAAAAATGAGGCTTATCAACAAATGGGATCATTAAACCATAGTATTGCCCAAGCACGACTCACTTCTTTATTATCCAATGACGAGCGGTTCACACCAGCCATCGAATTGGGTTTAGATATAAGCCAACTTGACTTGAGCCAATTTGCTATTAAGGCTAAAGACGAACTCAAACCTGATCTTTGTTGTTATCCTAACAGTGTGGGATTGGTATCTGATGACGTGCTAAAAATGTCAGACATGCCATTGCTAGTGGTTGAAATACTTTCCCCTAAACAAACTATTGATGATATTTTATCTAAGTTCAAAGCCTACTTTGCCCTTGGTATTAAATCATGCTGGTTGGTTATGCCAGCTATCAAATCAATAGCTGTCTATTTGCAGTTTGAAAATTTCAAAACTTTTGGTACTAATGACACTGAACTGGTTGATGATGTTTTAGATATTCGTTTACCGCTTAAAAAGATTTTTAGATAGTTTCAATAATTGGGAATTGGGAATTGGGAATTGGGAATTGGGAATTGGGATAGGTATAATAATGCTAAAATTATATTTAATGCTTTTATTAGTAATGTGGCATCCAATTGTGTATGCTGCGACGGTAGGAAAACCAGCCCCCATTTTTAGCTTACCCAATACAACAGAAGATAATCTTAGTTGGAAAGGTAAATTTTTTATTAACAAAAACTCATAAAATTTAACAAAAATAAGTCTCATCTTTATCGATTCGAGGTTCTGTTTTTCGTAGAAAAACAGAAACCTCGAAAGTTAACAAAAATCTTTTCGGGACAAATTCTATTTTTTGAGTATAATGTCGTACAGCTAGAGTCAACTTAGCTAGTGTTCAAGTGGCAGG
>QNES01000155.1 GCA_003645255.1 Gammaproteobacteria bacterium | reverse complement strand
TTCGGGTTTCCACACACCGCTGTTAGGTAGAAGGATGCAACACAAACTAACCTGTTCAACCCACCATTTATAAAGTCATTCAAAAGGTGGGTGCCGCGAAGCTGACTACGTATCGCTATCGTTCTACCCATTCTACGCTCGCTAAATCCACCATTCATCTGATAAAGTTGGTTTGGCTAGCCACCCTACGTTCACTAATGAATGGTGGGGTTCGCTATCACGAAACCCACCCTACACTCGCTTAGTTAGAATTAATTTTACTTTGACCCCAATTAATTAGTCAGAATTAATTTTACTCTGACCCCAATTAATTTTTGCTCTAATCCGGATGAATTATATCGGGATATTATAGACATAGTTGACAAACATCCTAAAGTAGCTATCCCAATCCATTTTGACTATAATTCCTCGGAACTGAAGCAGCGAGCTAAAACGCTTTTGGGAAAACTAGGTAGAGTGTTTCAAGGGGAACTCTCCGAAGCGGTTTTTATTTTAGCCGGTCATGCTGATAGCAAAGGCTCGGCAAATTATAATTTAGGGTTATCGCTTAAAAGTTTGCTGTTATCTTGCAATTCAATCCAATAAAGTTATAATTTTTTTACATTCTCACAAGGGCACATTGATATGTTTATTAATAACGTTTTTAAAAAAGCAACCCATTATTTTTCTTTCATCATTTGTATTTTTCCCTTACTATTAGTAGGGTGTTATAGATTACCCCTTCTGCTTAATAATCAGGCACCTAAGATCGATTTAAATGCTCCTTGTTGGCAGCACACCCTCAAAACAACGGCTAAAAGCGTGACACAAGTTCTTGATGATGAAATTCTGGATTATCAGTCACTAGTTGAACAGTCTTTAAGCTACCGAACTGAAATGATTGAAGTGGCTAAACGATTGAAGGATAACCTCGCTCAAAATAAGCCCTTATCCGGTTATGATTTAGATACGCTGACTCAAGGAACAGTTGCCTACCTGGCACTTCGTCAGAATCTCTATGAGGTTGCAGAATCTTATGAATGTTGGCAGGAAGCATCTGCGGACACCTTTGAGCAAGTGGGTATTAAAGCCATTTCACCTGAAAATAAACTGAAAGGTGTTATGCTTTCACTGTCTGCGGCCTTAATGTTGTACGATAACTATTTATTTGCCATTTCAGTCTTTGAGGAAGATGAGAAGTTACGCCGTTTTCTCAATGAGCGAGATGCCGGATACGGTATTGGGAAAAATGAACTGGCTAACATCACTCAAGCTTACCATTCTTCAAGTACACGAATTCGTGTCAAACAAGCCCTTAATTTTTATGAAGAGAGGTATGCAAAATTATCAACGGTTTTTAAGAAAGACCCTGGATTTAACTATTTAAAATTGTTGATAGAGCAAAGTGCCTCTTACAATATGACTAAAGAGTATTCACCCTTATATGCCATCGGCAATAAATTGCAATTTATGGGGGCGATGACTAACGATACCTTGCATGAGCTCGCTACCGAAGGGGAAAACTTATTTAGCCAATTTTTTGGCAACACCGTTGGACTGGTCGAATTTCGTAAAGGAAAACTCTACAATCGCACTGATGTGTTAAACCAAGTAACAAATCAACTTCAAGCCGGTGACATTCTATTAGAAAAAACGCCCTTTCGTTTAACTGATAAATTTATCCCTGGTTACTGGGGACATGCTGCGATTTGGATTGGTACTGAAGTAGAATTGAAAGAGTTGGGTATTTGGGAAGAGCGGCTTGTCAAGCAATATCATGATGATATTAAACAAGGTCATGGTGTTGTAGAAGCCCTTCGCGCTGGCGTTCAAATGAGTTCTCTCCCCCATTTTCTTAATATTGATGATCTCGTGATATTGCGTAATACTAAGCTTGATAAAAAAGCACTGGCAGAGCGCATTATTCTCGCATTACGTCAAGTGGGCAAAGCTTATGATTTCAATTTTGATGTGGAAACCACAGATAAAATTGTCTGTTCTGAATTGATTTATGTGGTTTATATCGATATTCAGTGGCCCACGGACAAAACACTAGGGCGTTTTACAATCAGTCCAGATAATGTTGCCTCTAAAGCATTAAAGGGAGAATCTTTAAAACTCATCAGCTTTTTTCATGATGGTCAATTTGTAGCACGTCGTCCACTTGAGTTAATGAGTCAATTGCTTGAAGAGCAGTAGGAAGTGCAGACACGCAGGTCTGCCCCTACAAGACCCCACGTATTCATTGACTTTAGGGGCGAACATTCGTTATCGCCATCCCGATACTTAATGGCATTGCCATACCGGTTAGATAGACGGTTGCATAAAAGTCTTGATAGATAGATTCTTTGGTTTGACCTGTAAAGTTTTCCAATTCAAGACGGGTCTTCAAAATATCATAGAAACCTTCAGTACCCCACCGTATTGTCAAAATCAGATATAAGTCTTAATACGATTTCTCCAACCAGGAAACCAACGAGATTCATTACGCGCTGGCGGAGAATTTTGAACACGACGGCGCAAAACAAATTCCGCCGAGTTAGCAAAATCAACCATGACATTAGGCGAATGGCTTGACATGTTTTCAAGCACTTGCAATAATCCCCAACCTTGTCCACGATAGCGTTCTTTTGGACTTGTTCCCTCGCCTTTAAAATTCACGTAATCGACTAAAGCATAAATGCCATTGGGTGCTTGTACTACACGATAAAATTGCTCAATCAGATGAATACGCCGTTCTTCAGTAGGCAAACTGGCTTGCATTTTTGGCAAAGCTTTCTCCAGGCGTCTGATGAGAAATTGCACTTGCTGCGGAATGGTATTTGCAAGCAGGCTGCGTAATGCTTGCGTTTCTGCGCTTTGCTCAAGGCGTTTAAAGGCTTCATACGAATGCCAAGGCGCATCAAACGTCGTTTGCAACCAAAGAGGTGTTTCAACACCTTGCTGTTGCAAAAAAACGATTAACTCAGGAAAGGTTTCCGTATAAGGTTCCTCAACATCAGGCGGGTACCAAATAAAATGACCAATTCCCATGGACGCAAACTGCTCACCTTTATTCCAAACCGTTAGGTTTTCTATCTTCGCAGAACCTTCATTCATCCAAATTCGTTGCCCAATGATATTGGCATCACGTTGGGCAAGCTGAATGTATTGTGGTTTGGGCGGCTCAGGAACTTTTACCTGAGGGGAAGGAGGTGCTTGGGGAATGAGCTTCGGCGGTGGTGCCTTGGAAGCACAGGATGATAATACAATGGCTGCTAACAGCACTGATGTTGTTTTTGGGATAATATTCATTATGCTATTTAATCTCCTCTATTGGGTTTTAGACCTGACAGGTTTTTAAAACCTGTCAGGTCTGTCTACAATTTTTTCAAAATTGCTGGGTGCGAAGCATAACAAGGGTACAGCCCAGAATCACTTCAATATCACGTTCTCTGGCTTTGCTTTCTAATAAATCATTTTCAGCACCAGGGTTCATAATAATTCGCCCAGGTTTCATAGCCAAAATATTCTCCATCAATTGTGTGGACCTGGCTTTGCCTACATAAAGAGTCAACGTATCGACTTGACAAGAAATGTCATCTAAATGCTTATAACATTTTTGCTCATGTATCTCAGTCGAAAGGGGATGCACCGGATAGACGTTATGACCATGATTAGTCAATTCACGCACGGCTTTATTTGAATAACGTTCTGAATTTGGAGATGCGCCGAGTACAACAACATTTTGTTTATTCATAAAAAGTTCATAAGTGTTAAAAATACTATTTTTTAAATAGTATTTTTTATGATGATAAATCGGATTTCTACGAATTCACAGACAATTTAATTTTGTTCCCTATCCGCTTGATAATTAATTCAATGAGATAACCAAATTGCATTTTGAGATAAAATCAATTGACTTGCTTTGGTTAAATGTTCACGAATCCAAGTATCAAGTGGTTTATTCTCAAGTTTAGCAGTCCGTATTATATCTCTATGCACTTGTGGTGGTAGTTTTAAATTTAATTCACCCGAAAAAGGTTTCTCAGGCTCTTCACCAAGTTCGGCGCAAAATGCGAGATAATCTTCAACCGAATCTCTGAAAGCCGCTTTTATTTCTGGCACGGTTGTTCCTTGAAAAGTAATAACCGCCCGCGTGTTAATAACGTCACCGTGAAAAATATCAGCTTCGTCATCAAACTCAACTTGACCAATATAACCCTTATAAAACATAAATATTTTCTCCTTTGACCAAAAATAATCGAAAAATGATACGATGAATGTGATATAGTGTTACTACTTATATTATGGAACAATATTCGCGTCCATTAAAAGTCGCCTGACACTTTTCACGGCACCTTTATCAGTTTCTGGTCTCGGATGTGGTCTATGAAAAACTGCCGGAGGAACACCAATATATTTAACCCTGATTCTTGAACCTTTACCCTCACTGATTTTAGCACCGGTTGCCACGAATAAATTTTCAATCTCGTTCCAACGAATATCCGTTGCAACCGGTTCTTGAAAAATCTTAACTAATGTCTTACGTTGCGATTTGTTCATGTTAAGTTCAAAACAGTTATTCAAGCGAATGTAGGGTGGGTAACGAGACTTTGTTAATTGCTTTTTTAGGAAACTTGTATTGAAACTTTCAAGGTTTTGCTCTCGTTCCCACGCAGGCGCGCTCATCGTTATACATAAGTTAAAATGTAGGGTGGGCAACGTGTTTTGGTTGCCCACCCTCACTGCTCTCAATCTTTTCGGTGGGCAAAAAAACACTTGCCCACCCTACGAAGAAAAAGCGATTTAAATCAAATACTTAAAGACTTATGTATAACGATGAGCGCAGGCGCGTGGGAACCAGAAATAGTCTGGTAATTTCTAATGATGACTACGTAGCACCGGTTCTTTTAAAGCACCTGTTTGTTGAGCTGCAATGGCTTTTAACGCATCATCAAGCCCTTCCATAATAGTCGGATGATAAAACGGCGTGACTAAAACATCTTGCACTGTCATCTTATTTTCAATCGCCAAGGCTAAAAAATGACCCAAATATTCGCCCTCCGGTACCATCATTTCTGAACCCAGTAAACAACCCGATTGACGATCAGCATAAACTCGTAAATGCCCATAAGAACGAGCCATCACTTTAGTACGCCCTTGCATCACAAAGTTTCGTTCACCAATAATAATATCTTCTCCTTGCAACTCAGCAAAAGAAGCGCCCACGACGACAATTTGTGGCTCGGTAAAAGCAATTCGTAATGGCACCCGGCGTTTGAAAGCTTTTACAGAATCTTGCACCGCATTAATACCTGCAATTGTGCCATCATCTGCTGCTTCATGCAATATTGGTCGGATTGAATTCACATCGCCAGCGACAAACACCGGAAAATCACCTAATTGCATCGTATTAGGATTCACTAAGTCTTTGAATCCATTGGAGAAATCTAAATTAAACACTTCTTCAAGCCCCAAATTATCGAAATTGGGGCGACGTCCTAGTGAAGCTAAAACCATTTCAACGGTTGTTGATTTTCCATGATCGGTTTCAACTTTGATACCCCCTTCAGGAGCTTCAGATAATTGGGCTTTTGTTTCTAGCCACACTTCAAAATCCTTAGATAATCCTCCAATCGCTACTTTATTAATTATCGGATCTGAAATACCGCCTACAGTTGGTAGCAAATCAATCCCTACTACTTTAACACCTAAACGCGCTAACGCTTGTCCAATTTCACTACCAATCACACCTAATCCAATAACGGCTATCGAATCAGGTAACTGTTCTAATTCAAACAATTCATCACTCGTTATCAACTTATTACCCAAGTTGCGCCACTCCGGGGGTACAATCGGGCGTGAACCGGTGGCAATAATGATTTTATGAGCATGGATTCGTTCACCATTGACTTCTAACACTTGGGGTTCTACAAAACGTGCATGTCCCTTGATATTTTTATCACCAATCTTATCCACCCCTTGCATAACACGCCCTACAAATCTATCACGTAAGCGGCGCACATATTTCATCACCTGTGTCCGATTAATAGTCAATTGTTCACTGCCGTCAATGCCAAAATCAGCAAAATGCTGTTTTCTGGAAAACGTTTTAGCGACTTCAATTAAGACTTTAGAGGGCATACAACCCACTCTGGCACAAGTGGTACCATAATGATTCGCATTAATAACGACTACTTGAGATGTCATTTTCCGCACATGACGGAATGCGGTTAAACCGGCTGTACCTGCACCGATAATGGCTACATCAACATTTTGGGACATATTCACTCCTGGTTTTTTTTTGATTATTTAGAATCCAAAGCGGTTGCGAAGGACTCCTAAAGATAACTAATATAATAGTATGATAATAAGTGAACCTAACAGTGTTTGCAATACCCTATCCGACACCTTGTTTATGACGCACCAATTAGAATGGGTTTAATTGATATGAATTATGAGTGGGATGAAAATAAGGCAGCTTCCAACCGGCGTAAACACGGTATACTGTTTTCTGATGCCGTTGCTGTGTTTGAAGATGAAATGGCATTGAGTCGAGAAGATATTGACACCTTTGGAGAACAACGTTTTGTTGTGACTGGTATGGATTTTATGGAACGTATTTTGACCGTCGCCTACACTTATCGCTATGGAACTATTCGCATCATTTCAGCAAGGCGAGCAACTAAGAAGGAGAAAAAAACTTATGAATAATTTTGAAATGAAAGACGAATATGACATGAGCCAAGCCAAGCGTGGTGCCATTGTTCCGCCGGAACCTAATCAAACCCGTATTACTATCCGTATTGACACAGATATATTGGACTTGTTAAGGGATAAAGTGAATAGGGTAGGCGGTGGCAATTATCAAACAATCATCAACCGGGCATTGCGTGAATATATTCAATACGATCAGGAAGTATTGGAAGACACTGTTGTTAGCTCCATATATTAGGGAAAACACTCTACGTCGCGTCATCCGTGAAGAGCTTCAACTCGTTGGATTGGAAGCGTAGGATAAGTTGTCGATCAGATTCAATGTGGGGCAATCCTTTATGGTTGCCCCCTTAATCCCAACAATCTTAACTATCTTGGCAACTCAGAAAAGCCCATTAAATATTCATCCACTGCCCTCGCCGCTTGCCGTCCTTCACGGATTGCCCAAACCACCAGTGATTGCCCTCGGCGCATATCACCGGCAGCAAACACTTTGTCGATAGAAGTTTTATAGTTATTAGTGTTCGCCTGAACATTGCCCCGTTCATCCAGGACAACTCCTAATTCTTCCAATAAACCCTCATGGACTGGATGTACAAAGCCCATAGCTAATAAAACTAAATCTGCTTTCAGTTCAAATTCGCTACCTGGTACTTCTAACATTTGCCAACGCCCCTGTTCATCTTTTTGCCAATCAACGCGTACCACTTTGATTTTCTTAATCTGACCATTATGGCCCTCAAAGCATTGAGTTGATACACTCCATTCTCGTTGACAGCCTTCTTCGTGAGAAGAAGTCGTTCGCAATTTATTAGGCCAGTTGGGCCAATTAAGTTGTTTATTTTCCTTTTCGGGCGGTTTAGGTAAAATTTCAAGCTGAACCACAGAAGCAGCACCTTGACGAATGGAAGTACCAATACAATCAGAACCGGTATCACCCCCACCGATAACCACAACATGCTTATCTTTAGCACTGATACTCACCTCTTCTGGCACCTCATCGCCCAGGACGCGCCGTGTTTGTTGAGGTAAAAATTCCATTGCGAAATGGATACCTTTTAATTCACGACCAGGTATAGCTAAATCACGAGATTTTTCAGAACCGCCTGCTAAAACGACCGCTTCAAATTTTTCCAGCAATTTTTTGGCTGGCTTATTGATACCAACGTGAACACAGGTACGAAATGTGACACCCTCAGCTTGTAACTGTGCCAGACGACGGTCAATGATGCTTTTATCCATTTTAAAATTGGGGATACCGTAACGTAGTAAACCACCAATGCGATCATTTTTTTCATAGACAATAACCTCATGTCCAGCCCTGGCTAATTGTTGGGCGCAAGCCAATCCTGCGGGTCCAGAACCCACAACTGCTACTCGTTTGCCAGTGCGATGGGGAGAAATTTCTGGTTCAATCCAACCTTCTTCCCATGCTTTTTCGATAATGGCACATTCAATACTTTTAATCGTGACTGGTTGATCATCTAAATTAAGCGTACAAGCAGCTTCGCAGGTTGCGGGACAAATTCTACCTGTAAATTCAGGAAAATTATTGGTACTATGTAAAATCTCCAAGGCTTCACGCCATCTACCCTGATAAACCAAATCATTCCACTCTGGAATAATATTATGAATCGGACAACCATTGTGACAATAAGGGATACCACAATCCATACAACGTGCCCCCTGTTGAGTCAGTTCTGAAGCCATCAATGGAATCACAAATTCTTGATAATGCTGAATGCGAGCCGCTACTGGCGCGTAGGTCCGATCTTGACGTGATATTTCCATGAACCCTGTCATTTTACCCATTATAATTAGTCCTCTTTTAATTTTATTTATAGAAATACTCTTTTTTTTAAAAATAGTATTTCTTACACTTCTTAAAATCTGTATAAGCGATTCGGTAAAGCTTGCCCATGTCCTGGTTGATAGCCTTTTTGTAACGCGTCCCATGTGTACTGTTGAGCTTTATATACGGCTGTTAACATATCTTTACCTTGTGCTAAAAGTCCGGCTAAACTGGCAGCAAAGGTGCAACCTGAACCATGATAACTCTTTGCTAAACGGGGAAAAATCCAGGATTGAAGCCGTTTCCCGGAGCCATATAAAATATTTTCGACTGTAGGCATATCTTCATGGGTACCGGTGATACAAACATATTGACAACCATAGTCCATCAATTTGGCAGCTGCCACATTAAGTGCTCCGCTGGTATTGGTTAATGTACGAGCTTCAAGACTATTCGGTGTCAAGATCTGAGTTAAAGGTAATAATTTTTTTATAATCGACTTACCTACATTATCCTGTGTTAATGATTGACCACTGCCAGCCATTAATATCGGATCAAGTATAACCGGTAAATGGGGATATTTAAGTAGCACCTGTTCTACTGCCTCAACAATGTCTATATTAGCCAGCAAACCTATTTTACACGCTGTTATCGGCATATCATTTAATACCGCTTCTGCTTGTGCGAATACCTTTTCCCCGGATAACGGAATATTTTCAAATATTTTGCTCGTATCTTGCACCGTAATACTAGTGACAACGGGAGCCGCATGGCAACCTAGACTGGCGAGTGCTTGAATATCAGCACATAATCCAGCCCCACCTGAAGGATCATTCCCCGCAAATACTAATACAATAGGAGGCTGATGGTTCATAAGATTTTATGGTTTTGTGGATTGTGAATTGTGAATTTATTATTTTATGTTTTGTTAACTATAGTTTTATCAGATAAATAATTTCACAGATAATTACCTGCGTGTCTTGAAAAAACGGGGTTTATAAAAATTTATTTTTCTGAACATCTATTTCAGATTGAAATAAAATTTAAAAATAGTGTAAACTATTTAGGATGTTGATGTGAATTAAAACTGCAATAACATATTTATCAAAGATCAACAAGATTATTTTCAGCTATTTCCAAAAATAATTCTGTTTATCCTAACAATCTGTGTAATCCTGTTCAATGTTTTTAGGAGTATAGTTAATGAATTTTATAAAGGTTATTTCGGTCGTTCCATTGTTTTCAGTGGTACTGGTACTTTATTTAGTGATGGCTTTGTTGTTTGGCGTGAACTTTGAATTAGGAGCTGAAGCGCTATTTACTATATCTCTACCCTCCGGTTCAGAGTGGAACCCTTCCTGGAGTGGTATATTTATCATGCTTGGAGTAGTGGCTCTATATTTTGAAATCATCAAATCAACCAAAACAGGAACAATGACTATTGTTGAACACGGGTTGTCAATGGTGGTGTTTATTACGTGTTTAATGTTATTTCTCCTCTACCAACCGACGGGCACATCAACTTTTTTGATTATTACCTTGATGTCTTTGCTTGACGTAGTCGCTGGGTTTAATATCACCATAGCCGCTGCCAGACGTGATTTCAATATGGGTGGTGGGGGATAAAAAGCATATCTATCGTTTTTTAGATAAATCATTTCACAGGGCTTGCGCGTGGGATTGCCCCTACAGATAACATATTCGCAGGTAGGGGCAATCCTTTATGGTTGCCCTTTGTGAAATTATTTATCTGAA
>QNES01000154.1 GCA_003645255.1 Gammaproteobacteria bacterium | reverse complement strand
TTACTTACATAAAAACATCAGTCAAAGTTTTAAACTGCCCAATTCTTAAATGATTGGTTATTTGTCCATATTTTTCAGAAATAGGTTCAGGATCAGGCATACTAGAACTCGAGCCTGGCCCCTTTTCTTCTACCTTGATTGGTGGGCTACCTGGCTTTATTTCTATTCAAAGTTAATATTATTTTGCATTTTACAATACTAAATTAGTTATTGCAAATACAGGGATTTTATTTCGTGACCATTCCTTAATAATATTTACTTAGTAATCAATCGGTTAAAAAAAGTTGAGCATCGCGTAAAGTTATTTATTTGACAACACAAAGGAATCAATTATAATGCTTGAAAATAAATTGATTACACACGATCCCGATATCTTAAGTGGAATCCCTATATTTGTAGGTACTCGTGTGCCAGTCCAAACCTTGCTTGATTATTTAGAAGGAGGGCATCCACTCAAGGAATTTTTGGATGATTTTCCGACTGTTCAACGCACCCATGCTCAGGGTGTTTTGAGATTTTTAAAACAGATATTATTGCTAGGTACTTATGAAGATATTGCTTGATGAATGTTTGCCCAAAAAACTTAAACGTGATTTTGTTGGTTATGAAGTGAACACGGTGCCAGAAATGGGGTGGGCTGGTATTAAAAACGGTGCCCTACTCAATTTGGCAAAACCTCATTTTGATGTTTTTATAACCATTGATAATAATTTGCGGTATCAACAAAATTTAAAAACGATACAGCTTGTTATAGTCGTATTGAATGCAAAAGACAGCAAGCTTGAAACATTGCAACCACTAATACCAAGCGTTCTTTCAGCATTGGATACTTCACAAATGGGACAAGTTCTTGAATTCAAAGCATAGCAAGCATTTCTCATCCCTCGTTAAGTGCCTACTCTATGCACACATCTCCGGGAGCTTTTCTAAAAAAAATAATTGGGGTCAGAGTAAAATTAATAATTTAGAGAAATAATCAAAAAAACTATCAATCATCTATTGGTGATAAATGGTTCACTACATAAATTAATATTACTCTGACCCCAATTATTTTTTTTTTCATATTTAATATTTTACAGAATAAGTTATTGAAAATAAAGAATTATACATTTAAAACTAAAAAATTGCGGGTTATTATACCATTGTTTGGATCATTTTTAACGATTAATTAAGGGCTCCCTTTCTAGCGAATTAAGCTTGTGAGGCAAAATTTAATAAGAATGGATTTTTGGCGGAAATTATTAAGAGGTAAAGGGTGGGATTTTTTTTGTCCGTTGTATTGAACGTTAATCTCGTTCCACTCATTAGTTCCCATAAAAAAAAGCCCCAAGTCAAACGACTTGAGGCTTTATTTGATTTGGGGAAGGGGTTGAGGTTTTACCCTTTTGCCGGTCAATTATTGGTGGGCAACAACGTTACCCACCCTACATGGCTACGCTCGCTTTAGCGTATTGTTGCACTTTTTCATGTACCCACTGATTGATAAGTCTTCCGAGCGGTTTTCCTTCTTTACGTTGAATTTGAAGCAAAATTGTATCCAAGGTATCAGGCAGAGTAACCACATATTCGTGCTTGGGATGAATTGAAATATGAGTTTCTATCTCAGGTTGCCTTTCCCATTTATGACGAAATTCTTGGAAAAAGTCGCTATCGATATGTAAATATGTGTCATTATTTTCTTTTAAATCAACACCTTCAAGATATTGGAGCGTTTCCCATATTCTACCTTCTTCTTCAGGTGGAAAAAATTCAAGTTGTTCATTGTCATAATCTTGAGTTCTACTGTACGCCCATTCTGCCACTTCCTCACGAGAAAGTTTTTTGTTTATTAATTGTTGGAAAATTTCTTTTACCTCATTTGCAGACACTCGCATAATCATCACCATTTTCCAATGTAGTTTCCCAATTCATTAAATTGGTAATGTATTTTTAACCTATCAGAACGTTGTGGTCTCACTTGTCTCACTTCTCCCGAATAATCTAACGTTTCATGCCATGTTCTTTTTTTTCCATTTGCGGGATTCCATTCCCTTACGGTACGGCGTCCCGCCATTATACCCATTTTTTGTGCTGGTATGATCTTGCCGTAGTAACGAATTTTACCATTTTTTAAATATTTAACAGCAGCTTGACCGTATTTTTCAAGTTGTTGTAAATGTTTTTTTAGCAACAAACCATCTCTCCTTTTTTAGAATTTGACACGGAGTGTCGGTGATGGCATTTCTTTACTCAATGCTTTTTTGTAAGGGAAATGTGTTATACTTTCTAACTAAATTTTTTAGCTCGCTACACTCGCTCTAAAAAAACAAGTTATTTTATGACTGTTCCTAAGTATAAAATTGCATTTTAACTTATTTCAGGGCAAAAAAAAACCTGACAGGTTTTCAAAACCTGTCAGGTTTAATGGCGAATCCAGCGAGCGTAGGTAGTCATTCAAAAGGTGGGTTTCGCTATCGCTCTACCCACCCTACGCTCGCTACAATCTAATTGCCATTTTTAGGTATTATTCTAGGATTGGTTCATAAAAAATAGGAGCGGCTTTACCTATTACTTCCCATTTTATATCATCAATCCACATTCTTCCTTTCTTAAACATCGAAAAGGCCATATGTATGGATTGCCCTGGATGATTTTCCGGAATATCAAATTCCAATACTAATTTCATCCAATCATTAGTCCCTCTAATTCCCTTTGAAGGATATACCTTTCCACTTCTTGCATATATATATGCGTATCCTGTGACATTTTGTGTTTTTACATAAGCAGAAAACCGAATTTTTTTCCCTACATACTTTTCCAGATTTATAATCTGATAAATACCAGCACCATTGTTGTGTTTTCTGCCACTATGAGTGTTAACAAGAGTTTTTTGTATAGACAAACTTTCTGGTTTGCTTAGATAAGTTTCTCTATCTACACCTGCCCTGTAATTATGTGTTTCATGTTCCCAAAAAACCCAATATTCAGGCAATACATCAAGAGCATAGCTCTTGAATGATAAAAGACACAAGATCAAACTAAGTAATAGTTTTTTCAAAAAAATTCCCATCATAGACTTAGCATTCCTCAAATGAATCTGCAAGCTAAACTACTCTATGCACATAACTCTCTAAAGCAAAGTAGGTCGGGTTAGATTTTTTTGCGCCGCAAAAAAACGTAACCCGACAAAGGGCTATTTCGTCAAGTAAATGTCGGGTTACGTTATAACAAAGCACTTGATAAGCTAACCCGGTCTACATACTTTGTGAGTTGTGTGCATATAGATACCCAGATAAATTTCAGCCAGACCTGTCAGGTTTCCAAAACCTGACAGGTTTTTATTTGGAACAAAACTTTTCTGGGTAACTATAGAGTAGGCAAGCTAAGCAAGCGTAGGGTGGGTAGGAGCTTCGCTGCAATCCACCATTTCTCAAATAATATTAAGTGGTGTGTTTAGCTTCGCAGACCAGAGGTTCGTGTAACGAAGCCCACCAACGCTGGCTAATGGATCGGTACCATAGATACAAAAAACAGTTATCATATCAGTGGTGGAAGTCAATTATTAATCGCAAAAAATGGGATTCATGATTTGGGCATGAATATTACCACGTTTTGAAAAAAAGGTCAAGCATTTTTTGAAAAAATTTTCTAGGTCAAAAGAAATATTTCTTCAAATTCTACAATTTTAAAGGTTTCAGCCAATATAAAAATATTTTTATCGGTTCAATTTTTAAATTGGGAATTAATAATTGCTAATTGGATTAGAAATTAACCTGCCCTACTGATGCTATATCCTTTTTTCGGGTTCCCACGCGCCAGCGTCAATGCCATTGAGCCAACGCTAACCCAATCTACCTGGTATAAACAGTTCAACTCTTTATTCGCATTCTATGTTATCATATATGATTTAGGGCTGGAAAAATTGTAACGCGAGGCTTTATAAAGATAACGGATGAGGAGTTTTTACGCTCATGATCTCTTATCTTTTAGACACTCACAGTTATCCAAAGACAGCCAATTTGAACACTACAGTCAATATGGGTTAAAAACCTTATGGTAAAATTTTTCATGACCGGCGTAAACCTGCCAGGTCTTGAAGACCTGGCAGGTTTTTATCTCTAATGCAAATCCTGCGGATCCACATCCAAGGACCAACGTACCGAATGACTTGCTAAGGCTGGGAGCGTGGGCAACCATTGAGATAGTAAACGATGTAATACATCACGTTGTTCACTTTGTAATAATATTTGAGCACGATACCATTTGTCCCGTCTTTCCATAGGTGCCGCTACCGGACCCCATAATTGCACCTCATCACATTGTTGTATTTGCATTTTCGCTTTGTTGAGAAAATCCATTGCTTTGTCCCGTTCAGTCGCTTCAACACGTAATAAGGCTAAACGACTAAAAGGCGGAAAGGCAGCTGTTTGGCGTTCTTTTAACGCCGCTTCTGCAAATGTCGCATAACCTTGACGAATCAGACGAGTTAATAGAGGATGATCCGGATGATAGGTTTGAATAATGACTTCGCCCGGTTCATTGGCGCGTCCAGCCCTGCCTGCAACTTGTACTAATAATTGCGCCATCCGTTCTGTGTCCCGAAAATCGACACCATACAATCCCCCATCAATATTGATAACACCGACTAAAGTCACTTTCGGAAAATGATGACCTTTTGCCAACATTTGGGTTCCGACTAAAATATCGACTTCCCCTTTATGAATGCGTTCCAATAATTTTTCCATCGCATATTTACGACGAGTGCTATCACTATCAATGCGTAAAATGCGCGCATCCGGAAATTGCTTTTGCAACTGTTCCTCAACCCGTTCTGTCCCTTGCCCTAATAAAAACAATTTAGGGTGCTGACAGTTAGGACATTGTGTGTCTAGTAGACGGGAGTCACCACAATGATGACAAAATAAACGCTGATTGCTTTCGTGATAAGTGAGACGCGCATCACAGTGTTGACAAAAGGCAACCCAGCCACATTTGTAACACATTAAAAGTGGTGCGTATCCACGACGATTGATAAATAATAATACCTGTTGATGCGCCGCTAAACGTTGACTAATCGCTTTTTTGAGTGGAAGCGATAAGCTTTCTTTCTTATAAGATGGCAGACGCATATCAACTAGATGAAAAGTTGGATGTACGGCTATCCCGGCGCGTTCTGGTAATACAAAATGTTCATAACGTTGTTGTTGTGCATTATATAGGGTATCCAGTGAGGGCGTGGCACTACCTAATAAAATAGGGACTTGGGCGCGTTGCGCCCGCACTACTGCAATATCACGCGCCGAATAGCGAAAATGATCTTGCTGTTTATAAGATGGATCATGCTCCTCGTCAACGATAAAAATACCTGGGCGTGCCAAAGGTGTCCATATCGCTGAGCGCGTTCCTATCACAATCGGTGTTATGCCATCACGCGCTAATAACCAGGTATGCAAACGTTCTTGAACAGTCAGTTTAGAATGCCATACACCAATGGGAACGGCAAAACGTCGTTTAAAGCGATTGACAATTTGCGGGGTTAAATTAATTTCGGGAACTAAAATCAGGGCTTGGCGATCTGCTTCAATGACTTTTTGAATAATTTGTAAATAGACTTCTGTTTTACCACTGCCGGTCACACCATCTAATAAACCAGGGGAAAATTGCCGAAGTTGAGCAAGAACTTGATTAACGACTTTTGTTTGTGCAGCATTGAGTTGTAAGGGTGGAGATTGCGGTATATCTACTACCTTTGGCGTATTTGCCATCAATTGATGCCTAATCCATTCTTTTTTTTCTAAAGTACGCAAGGTTGCGTTTATATGAGTCGATAATTGGTTAATGATAGCAATGTGGCTTATGCCCTGTGGGTGCTGCCGTAAGAAGTTTAAAACGGCTTGTTGTCGATGAGCATTTTTAGGCAATTTATCTAATGGTTGTGCAAGCCCTTCAGCCGTTAATTTCCAACCACGTAATAATGGTATTTCAGCAGACAAACCTTTATTTAAAGAAGTGGGTAAGGCGGTGCGAATAACTTCACCTATCGGATGATGATAGTAACGACTTGCCCATTGTAATAAATTAAGACTTTCTTCCGACAATATGGGTACCTTATCAATAATTTCTTTAACGGCTTTAAGTTTTTCAACTGCAACAGTCGTTGTTTCAGCCACTCCCAATAGCATCCCAACATAAGTTTGCTTTTTGCCAAAGGGTACGCGCAAGCGTATTCCCGGTTGTAATTGATTTCTTTTGATACCCACAGGTGGCAAATAATCAAAATGACTATAAAGCGGCTTAGGTACGGCAACTTGTAGAATCAATGAATTTTTTTTAGACACAATAAGCCTTATTTATGATAAAATTAATATGAGATATGTCGGTCTGAAAAAGTATTTTAACATTTAGAAAGCCCGTTTTTCAAAAAACGGGGTTTATTTTAATATACAAAATAATGAATAAACCAATGAACATGATGCCCGATGTCCAAGGAAGTATTGACACACGCCGTATTGCCATTGATAAGGTTGGTATTAAAGATATTAAATATCCCGTGCGCGTGAAAGATCGTTCCGGTCGTGAACAACATACCATTGCCAATTTCAATATGTATGTGAATCTGCCACATGATTTTAAGGGCACACACATGTCACGCTTCGTAGAAATCCTCAACGAGCATGAGTATGAAATTACCGTACAGTCGTTTAAGGATATGCTGATGGAAATGACTAAGCGTTTAGAGGCTGAGTCTGGGCATATTGAAATGACTTTCACCTATTTCATTATCAAATCCGCACCTGTATCAGGCGTGAAAAGCTTACTGGATTATGAAGTGACATTTATTGGTAAAGTTACCGAACATCAACCGAGTATTACACTCAAAGTCGTTGTACCGGTCACCAGCTTATGCCCTTGCTCTAAAAAAATATCTGAACACGGGGCGCATAATCAACGCTCCCATGTGACAGTCACTGCCAAAACGAACGGATTTTTATGGATAGAAGATATTATTGATTTGGTTGAATCTGAGGCTTCGAGTGAACTATATGCTTTGCTGAAACGCCCGGATGAAAAACAGGTGACGGAACGAGCTTATGAAAATCCTAAATTTGTTGAAGATATGGTACGCGATATTGCTGCTAAATTGAATAGAGATGATCGGGTTGCCTCCTATATGGTTGAATCCGAAAACTTTGAATCCATTCATAATCATTCGGCTTATGCTATGATTCAAAACGATAAATAAAGAAATCCGATTTTTGAAAAAATCGGATTTCTAGACTAAACTTATTTACATGATAAATAAAACTAAAGTCATTGATTCTTTATGTCACCTAATAACGACGGGTGACGAAGTTGATCGTTGTTATGCTTCCAGAACGTTGGGGGTTTTGGGAGAAACACAAGCCATACCCACTCTTGTTCAATGCTTGCGGGATGAAGATGTAGATGTTTCAATAGATGCGGCGGAAGCCCTGGGACGTATTGGCGATCCAATAGTGGTACCAAAACTTTTGGAATCGCTTACTCATGATCCTGATGGCGAAGTTAAAACGGCTGTTGTTGAAGCTTTAGCTCAAATTGAGGGAGTGGATGTCATTGCACCTTTATTAGAAGTTGCTAAAGTCTGCCCCGATCATAATACTTGGAATGAAGGCAATGAATGGAATGCCTGGTGGGATATGCAACTGAAGGCTGTAAAAGCATTGGGGCGTAAACGTGTCAAAGAAGCGGTTCCAATTTTATCAACTATTTTGGATGATGATGAAAATCAAGATATTGAAAGCGAAATATTGATAGCACTTGCACTCATCGGTGGTGACGGAGAAGAGATTTTAATTCAGCGGCTTACCAAAGGTTCACCCAGGGAACGTCGTCGAGCAGCTACTGCACTGGGTTTATCCCATTCAACGGACGCTCGTAAAGCACTCGCACGAGCTTTGGCTGATCCAGCCGGAGAGGTGCGTGTTACCGCTATTCGTGCCCTGGGAAAACAGGATGCTGCACCATACTTAGATATTATGCTACGGTTTGTTAATGATCCCGATCCTTCAATGCGACGCGCCGCTATTGAGGTTATCACAACGTTCTCAGCAAATCAGGACCATGCCATGCTGGAAAAACTCGCACCCCTACTGACTGATCCGAGTCCGGTGGTACGAGCTGCGGTTTTAAAAGCTTGGTATGGTATTGAACACCTTCCCCAAAAGTGGCTGGAACAAATTCGTTCTTGCCTTTCTGACTCCGATAGCACAGTCGCATCTGCTGCCTGTCGCTTGCTTGCTCATTTGGGGGATGACAGTCTATTACCTATTCTGCTAAAAATCCTTTCTAATCAAGAACTTGATTCAGAATTGCGTCGCCATGTTGCAACTGCCCTGGGTATATTAGGGGACCTAGATGCGTTAAACATACTCACCTGGGCAATAAGAGATAATGTGCAATCGGTCCGCTTGGCAGCATTAAATGCCCTCATGCAATTACACCAGGTATCTCCGGATTTAGGTAACACACCATTAGTTGAAAATAAAACCCAGGATAACGAACCCGTACCACGTAGCCCATTAGGTGTCGTCATTGCCGCTCTCAAGGGCGAAATAGTCACACCTTCGGTAGATAGTGATTCAGAACAAAAAGATGATTCATTTGAACCGGTGGAAACGGCGATTTCTGCAGCCAGTGAAACACCTGACATCGCGCCCCCTACCTCCACCCTTGAAGCGATTGAAAGAGATAACGCGGCTTTATTAAAGGATAAACAGGTAAAAGATCAGGCGACGGTATTACTAGGGCAACCACAAGGGATTGCCCCTACAGCGTCAGATATTCAAGAATATATCAACATTGCCCAGGACAATATCCAACTAGGTACACGTTTATTTAAGCCGAAGAAAGTAGAAGTTGCAACGGATGTGCGTCATCTAAGTGCCCGCATTTTAGGGGATAGTGATAGGGAAGAAGCGGTTAAAGCACTCATTGAGATACTCAACGATGAGGACCCGGTATTGCAACGCGAAGCGGCTACTTCCTTGGGATTGATCGCCCAACGTTCACCTAAAACGAAAGGATTAACGGAGGCTTTTGGGGGGTTGATTTCTCACCTGAATATTGGGGAGCATGGAATGCGATTAGCCTGTGTGCGTACTTTAGGCTATTTTGGCAATCAATCAGCGATACCTGTTTTGTTTGACGGTTTGCAAGATAACGATCCTAATGTACGTACCCAGACGATCCAAGCTTTGATAGCCCTCATTGGTGCAAATTTAGAACAAATTGATGTACCAGCGGATATGCCAAGTGTCAATTTGGATGCCATGATTGCAAAATTTATTGAATTATTGTATGATGCCAATATAAACGTGTCTAAAGCAGCAGCCGAAGCATTGGCAATATTACAACATAAGGATGCTTTGGATTCCATCATTGATGCGGCTTTAAACAATGCTGGAGCAACCGTTCGTGATATGGGGCGAGTCTTGCGCAGTTTAAGTGTTGAAAAAAGCGGTGCTAAATTACTCAAAAAATTAGAAGACGCACCCGATAGTAGTCATAGACGTTTTGTAATTGAAATGCTTGAAGAAGTGTTTATGCCTATTGCGAATTGAATAAATACCCTTTTTTTTAAAAACGGTATTTCTTTAAAAATAACAAAAAAATACTAATAACTACTCAGCCTTGGAATCAATTCCAAGGCTAAAAGCTCAAGTCGCTGCTTTATGTTCGTCGCCAAAAATCCTTACTATGCTCTAGTTGCAGAAGACGGCACGTTCACTATTGATGGTATTTTGCCAGGCAACTACATGGTAAAAGCTTGGCACGGTAAACTGAAGAAGCATCCACAACTTTACGTGTCGATTGAAGCTGGGAAAACGATTGTTGTTGATTTTGACTATGATAAATAATTGTTAGATACGTGTTGTAGGGGCAGACTTGCGTGTCTGCCCTTTAAATTTTCAAAAATCAATAAGTACAGAGTTGTTTGCCGTTATGATATCGAACTTTTTTGTTCAGGATAAGGGAAATTCAGGAAGAGTTTCATCAATTTTATCCATTAAATCAATGGTTTGTTCCAAAGCGGCGAGAATATAAAGATAATGGTTGCAATCATCATAGCTTAGTTTTCTGCCCTTTCTATCCTTGAGCCATTTTTGACAGACTTGATAGCCGCCGATGTGGAATTGCCAAACGTTTTCTTTGACATTATCAAAATATTGCGTTTTGTTGATATAGACTTTTTCGTCTTGGTAAGTGATTTTATCAACCAAATTATGGCCTTCGATTGGATATCCGCTATCGCTGTCAATATCGGCTTCCATCAAGTGGATGGTAACCAGCTGTTTTCCCAAATTGGCGA
>QNES01000153.1 GCA_003645255.1 Gammaproteobacteria bacterium | reverse complement strand
AGTGAAACTGCCGAAATCAAGATTGATAAAGAGCGGTCATGTGACATTACCCCAGATCAGGTGACATTAGCACCCGGTGGCAGTCAAACGTTCACCGTCACTTATGTCGAAGGTCAAGTCGATTGGACGGCAGACAGTGGCAATATCATTGAGCGTGGTCCTGAAGCTTTTTATACCGCACCTGATATTGAAGGCACATATAGCCTAACTGCAACAGCACTCAATTGTCAGGTTACAGCTATCATCGTGGACATAAGAAATTGCGAGATTACTCCGCAAATAGTCACCTTGCGACCCGGTGGTCTGCAACAATTTAGGATCGTAGGCGAGAATTGCGATGATTTCAATTGGATGGCAACAAAGGGTGATATTGGGAAAACGGGTCTGTATACCGCACCAGGGACATTTAGTTCAGATGAAGTCACTATTATTGATAGTGCTGGCAATCGTAAAACGGCTTCTGTGTCAGTTAGATTGCCATTATCTATTACACCACAAGAAATTTCTCTCCAACCTGAACAAGAGAAATATATTACGGTCATCACGGGGAATAAACCTTACCGTGCTACAGCAACTCAAGGTGACATTAGCCCATCGTCTAGTGATGATGTTTATATATTTACTGCTAGTAGTGAAGTGGGTGAAGATGCTATCGAAATCTGTGATGATACACCACAATGTCAGACAATACCCGTTTATGTAGAAGGAGGATTGTCCCTTCGCGGTTTACCTAAACTGGTACAAATAAGTGAGAAGTTTGATATTACTGTGACTGGTGGTAAAGGTGATTATGATTATGATGCTGAACTTGGTCAGATTGACATTATTCAGCAGACTGGCGAGGGTACATATACAGCCCCAGATACTGATGGTGAGGATATGATTACCATAATTCATAGTGCCGGTAATAAGTTAGAACGCACAATTGAAGTAAAGGGATATATACCACCCTATATCTCACCTAATACTAATATTGACATGGAAATTGGTGAAACCCGGGTTTTTTCAGTGGGTGGTGGTATACCTCCATTTAAGATTTTCTTCACTGGTGGTCTGTATGAAGAGATTGATGAACGAAAGTTCCAAATCACAGCACAGGATCGTAAGGGTACCTATGACTTATCCGTTATGGATGCAAAATCTGAGGAGTCAGTAAAAATTCCTGTTACAGTGGGTTTACCGCAAGGGCTTACGCCTAAAACCTATACCGTTTATAAAGGAGAAACGCCAAAGGTTCGATTTAAGAAGCACGGAGGTGTCGGTAATTGCGAATGGCTTACTACTGATTTGGAAGAAGACGAGATTTATATGTCTGGGAATGACTATATTATCGTTAAGCCTCGTGTTAAAGATGTCGCATTAGGTAAAGAATATAAAGTGACTTGTCGTAATAGTGTAAATGGTGAAGAATCCAGTGCTATCATCACTGTCGATAGGTTAAAGTATGATTCCGATGAAGATGGCATCATTAGCAATAATGAAGCTTCAAGGGGTCTTGAACAGTTTTTTGCCAATGATATGACAACACAAGACAAAACGATATTATTCATCAATTTAGAAGCTTTTTTCACGACACAGTAGATGCTGGATGTCTGAATCAGAATTGACAGAATTATAGAATTTTGCTAATGAATGTTAGAAATCCGATTTTTTCCAAAAATCGGATTTTTTTTGCTTTTAAAATAGCCTGGGAATTTTCGCCCTCCTGTATTAGGTTAGTACAACTAGGTTAGCAAGCGTAGGTTGGCGTACATTCCTAACTTCGACGCTGGCGTGTCGAAAATGCGTGGGAACGAAAAAATACTTAAAAAGTTTATGATGAACTTATCAAAACAAATTATTCACAAACAAGTTGATCACATCATCACCGAAAATTATGCTGATGATACCGATAAAGGTAAAGCGAGATCAAAAGCCTTTGTCAAGATAACTGTTCAAACCCTGTTGGAAATGGAAAAAGATTCAGCTACCGATTGTATTGTCGATGGTGGCGGTGATTTTAAAATTGATGCGATTCAGTATTCCGATCCAACTACCGGTGACTTTATTGTTTCTCTCTTTCAAGGCAAGTACACCGCAAATTTGGAGAAGGACGCGAATTTTAGGGAAACTGATCTCATTTCCATAATCAGTTCAATCAGAAATCTGTTTGGAGAGCTTGACGCTTATGACATACATGACACCCTTCGAGAAAAGCTCAACGAAATCAATAGTTATATTGAAGAGGGTCATATTCCAACGGTGCGAGTCTATCTTTGTAATAATGGTTTAAAGTGGACTCAAAAAGCACAATCCTATATTGATGATTTTCTCAATGAAAGCCCTATGAACTCTGAACTTTATGAGTTTATCTATATCAATCATGATCTCTTACTGTCGATACAACAAAAGGATACGCCGGTTGATTGTATGTTGACGTTTAAAGGTAAATTTATTGATGAAGAATTAAATTTCAAACGGGCTTTAATCGGTACGGTACCCGTCGCTGAAGTGGCGGAATTAATGAATAAGTATGAAAACGCGATTCTCAAACAAAATGTGCGTGAATTTTTAGGGTTTAAGCGTAGTGTAAATGAAGGTATAAAAGCGACTTTAGTCGATCCAGAAGCCCGCAAAAATTTTTATTTTTTAAACAATGGAATCACCATGATTTGTACCGATTTGGGATATGCCCCCTCTGGCAATAAGGAATTTACGCTAATAAAAATGCTTGATGCCCAAATTATTAATGGTGGACAAACCAGTAAAGCGTTACAACAGGTATTAAGTGAACCCCAAAATAAGCAGCAAGATTTTTCAGAGGTGATGGTTCTCGTTCGCATTTATAAATTGGGGGCGAAAAAAGATGATGAATTAATCCATGACATTACTTTAGCAACCAACTCACAAAATGCGATAACATTGAGAGATTTACGTGCTAATGACTCGCTCCAGAAAAAAATAGAACAAGGGTTACGGCAATATGGAATTCATTATCGACGCAAGCGAAGTGATAAAACAGCGGCGAAAACCGATATTCGGATAGAAACCGCAGCGGAAGTACTTCTAACAGCAAAATGTCACCGCCCAAACGAAGCGAAATATCGTAAAGGACTTCATTTTGATAAATTGTACCAAACCATTTTTGCGGAAAATAACTTTGATTTAGAAGAATTAATCGTTTTAGTGCGACTCTTTAAACAAATTGAGTCCTATCGAAGAACGCTTGATCGCCAAATTAAGAAGCAATACCCATTTATACCCTATGCGAGTCATCATTTATTAATGATCATTTACCAACAAGCAGCAGAGTTGAAGGCGAATAATTCACTAGAAACTCGGCTTAAATACTTGTCAGACGAACCGCTGATACATAAAAGTTATCATCGCGCTTTAAAATTATTAAATCTGAAATTAAAACCGATAACGACCCAAATTGATCTGATTAACCATTTGAAAAGTGACAAATTTAATCATCGACTTTTAGAATTAGCCAGCTCAAATGAGGATAATGCCTGAGCGTGGGAACGAGGAAACCGTTTGAAAAAACTTTCAAATTCTTAGCCAACGTAGGGTGGGTAGAAAACCCACCCAATTTCAATGGAGACGAAAATAATTTTTTAGGAGTTGAATGATTACGGATTGAAGATTAGCCAATGGTGAAATTTTTGAATTGGTCTTTTTAATCCGTTTGTTTTCTTAATCCGTTGTACTTATAGGATGGTGCGTGGGACGCACCCTACGCTTGCTAAAAGAAGTCATTACCATAGATTATAAATATGATAAAGCGGGATACAGAACATTCTGGAATAGATTTTGAGAACGAAAATAAAAAATACATCACTGTTGGTAGGTGGATGTCAAAACAAGAGTATGAGAAAATGATCAAAACGGGTCAAGTTCAAGAAAGTTTTTGCGGAACCACTTATGTTGCCTATCCGTCAAGAGCAAAAGCATTTATTAAACAAGCACCTTCGTACAGTTATTATGTTGAATTTGATGTACCACGCTCAGTTGTTAAGCCTACCTCTGATGAAGGTTGGGCAAAAATTATTGGACCAAATAGCGTTCAAGGACGTTTAGCAAAAAGAAAAGGTTTACCAATACCAAAAATGCCTGCGACTATAAATATTCACCATAAAGCAATTAAACTGGGATAAAATGATGCTTAAAGAATTTGAAAAATGGTTGACAGAAAAAGAATCCTTTTTACGTCTGCAAGGATTTACCATAGCGGTTTCACATTCACCAACTGATATTAATAAACAGAGCCTCTGTGTCGATATAGATTCTGACGACTACATAGGACGCATTGTTATGTGGAACACCGGGGAATGTCAAATGGAAGTCGCCAATGTAGAAACAGAAGAAACGCTTTTGGATAATTATAGAATGATTTCAGCATCATCAGAGTTTGATAAGGTGTTTAGTTCCGTTTTTGAAAAATTACAAATTCATCTTGGAAGTGCCTTAACAACAGAAAATAAGGAAAATTTCTATGAATTTAAATTTGGACATTTAACTCTCAGATTGGCAACCGATTACCGTCTCCAAGAAAGCGAAAAGAAATCTTCAGAAGAATATTTTATTTATTTTAAGGAAGCGAAAGATATGCTGTTCTTTCTATCCAAAAACAAATTGCTGCAATTAAATTCACGTTACACATCCGAAGAACTTTTGAATGATGCTTTAATTTCTTGTGCCGGAAAAGTCATTGTTCGTTGAAAATGCTTGAAGCATTAAGATATTATAGCATTTTTCGCTTTGGTTAAATACAAAAGTAGAGGCGAGTGTTGCTTATGATCTCGGGTTATTTTTTGAACAATCGGTGGACTTAGCCGCTGATGCGACACCTGATTTGC
Source organism: Gammaproteobacteria bacterium (assembly GCA_003645255.1). Lineage (GTDB taxonomy): Bacteria > Pseudomonadota > Gammaproteobacteria > Beggiatoales > Beggiatoaceae > QNES01. Next base: position 5,512 of record QNES01000153.1, on the reverse strand, counting down.
CACATCAATTGAATGGTGATTGGGATGGCGCATTAACGCTTGACGTTTTAGATTTTTCTGCCCCGCTCATATCAGTGGTAGAGGTAAAACCAAATAAACTTTCTGACGGACTTGGACAATGTATTGCTGAAATGTATGCGACCAGGAAAAAGTTTGAACAGGATAAAGTATATGGTATAATTACAGACGGTGAAGTGTGGGAATTTTTGTTATTTGAAGGCGAACAACTGCTTATCCATAGCGGTAATTGTCACATAAGTAACGTAACAGAGATTATTGGAAACATTGGTTATATCGCAAAAGAATTTGCTAGTTTTTAGCCAGCCAGTGTAAAACTCACCCAATTTCAATGGAGACGAAAATCATTTTCTTGATTAGAACCGCTTATTCGACGCGTTGTGCGAGAGGAACTCACGAGTTTTGTTAAGAACAACAATAACACTTTCTTTCTTGATTCCTCAATGCCCCTCTACAATGATATGCAAGACATTTTTCAACGTAAAATACAGGGAAAAGTTAAACTATTTTCATAAAAGAGGTGTGGGGTGAGTAATTATGCAGCCGTTAGCGCGAATCATTTGCCCTATTTCTGCGGGGGGTGGTAATTTTCCCATAGTTGGGTGTATTCTTATTCATTGGATTTTCCCGTACAGGAATAATTAGGGTTTAAAAGTTATTTTTCAAGTCAAATATTCCAGTGCGGGAAATATTTTTAGACCTGTCAGGTCTGTCGCTTCAAGTATATTTACCCAAAGGAGTTATTAAATATGACATTAGTAAATTCAGAAATACAATTTTTTGAAAAAATGGTATTTCTTCTTGCACATAGAACCTGCCGACAAATCCTCCTATTCAGCTTGATCCTTTTTAATACGAGTGTATTTGCCCTACCTACTATACAACTTTCAACAGATGCTGTCGCCGGTGGCGAAGAGATTTTTTTGGAGGCATCTGGCGGTTCTCCACCTTATATTTGGTTTACGGAGGCTGGTTCTTTAGAACAAACTTCAGATGATGGTAAAACCGCTACTCTAACGGCACCTCAAGTCGCTGGCGATTTTTATCTCACGCTACGAGATAGTCAAAATATAGATACAAAAACATTATTTCAGGTTTCTTGGCAAAAATTTTCCGTCACCCCAGAATATGTTTATGCCGAACCTGGGCAAACGATCACTTTTGGAATACATGGCGTGACGAGCAATGTTAAGGTGATTGAAGATGCCGGTGAGTATTTATGGCTTCCTGAAAGTAGTGGCGTTGGGATTCGCTATACTGCGCCTGATAAACCCGATTTTTATACAATTACCTTTTATCAGGAAGATAATCCACACGATACTCGCCTAGCCCATGTTAAAGTCTATGCCCCTTTAGAAGCACTAGAACCTGAAGTTTTTTTGGAAGACTATGAAGAACAAATGCTACAAGTCAAGGGCGGTGTTCCGCCTTATATCTGGATCGAAGGGGGGAAAGGGCAACTTGAGCCACAGGGGCGTGATCGGGATCGAGTACGCTATACCCCAGGTGAAATTATCGGCTTAGAGACGTTGACGGTTTATGATAGTACTAATAGTTCTGTCAATATTCGTGTCACGGTTAAAGGGCTTTTTCGATTGAGCCCTAATATTCATAGTGTCTGTTTAGATAAGAATCCCATTGTCAAATTTGTCGCTTCGGGCGGTGAAGCGCCCTATTCTTTAACACCGCCTAGTCAGGGCGGTTGGCGCAAAGTCGCGGAAACGCCCAATAGCATCACTTTACAATTTACCGAATCCGATTTTTTTGAAACGGTGGGTAGTGATAATAGTGGTGAAACGAATATTGCGAGTGTGGAAGTTGATGCGATTTGTGATGAGTGTATTTTAAAACTAGAACCGAGCGAACCCGTTTACTTATATATACAAGAGCAGAATCCCAAAATTGATACTGTCACCGTTTCGGTTAATGATAAAACCGCCGGGCAAGTGGATTGGCTATGTCAAGGGGCTTGTGATACCGAAGATTTAAGTACGACACAGGGCAAAATAGTCACTTTTTTCACCCCAGGCTTAGGGCATTATGAATTGATTGCCCAGGATAGAAGCGAATGTACTGGTATTTTAGAAGTGCATGTCGCTAATAATTTATTATCGCTTTACTCTGGTGCTGATAAAAAGTTAAATGCGATAGAAATGCAAAGGGCACTTGATGATTTTTTCGAGCCCATTTATAATTATTCTAGTCGCGAATTTTATTATTTAGCTGCTTGTTATCTTTATAATGAGTGCGATGGATAATTATAAGTATATAAGAAATCCGATTTTTTGAAAAAATCTGATTTCTTACTTCCAAAGGTATAAAAAATGGTTAATGTTCACGATGTAGCAAAATACTTTCTTCTAAAAGGAGACGATGATGATGAAAACGGCATTTGTAATCTGAAGCTGCAAAAATTACTTTATTATGCTCAAGGTTTTCATTTAGCCCTGTTTGAACAGCCCTTATTTGATTCACCCATTGCGGCATGGAGACATGGTCCCGTCTGCCCTGCGGTTTATCATCAGTATAAAAATCATAACGGAAATCTTATTTCAGCACCGAAGGACTTTGAACCAACATCGTTTTTTAGTCAGTCGCAAATAGAGTTTTTAGATGAAGTGTATGAAGTTTTTGGTCAATTTAGTGCTTGGAAACTAAGAAACATGACTCATGACGAGCCACTGTGGGCAAGCAACGAAATCAATGCGGGCGAAATTTCAGTAGATGAAATGGCTAATTATTTTAAAACACAGATTAAGTAAATGCCTAAGAAAAAGCTCATACCGCAGCCTAAGAAGAATAAAGGGAAAAGTTTTTCCAGCCAAAAAACCATTGATTATGACAATCAGCCACCAATTTTTTCATTAGAAAGACTCATGCCAGGACACTATTGTTTTTCTAGTCTTGAACAGAAAGATAAAGCCGCTTTTGCTGAGTCGATATTTAAAAGGAGAAATATTCCCTGGAAAGAAATAAAAAACTTACCGCGTCATGGACTTGGAATAGAAAAAATTTCCAAATCAAGTATAAAAACAGCACTTCCTAAAAATATTACTGAAGATTTTAACTATTTTCTTGCTTTTCGGTTTAGCGGTAAAAAGCCAATGGTTGGATATCGTGTTCATGAAATATTTTATGTACTCTGGTTTGATCATGATTTTACTCTTTATGAACACTAATTTTCGCTACAAATAACTTGCATCTTATCTTAACAACAGAGGAAAAAAACCATGAATGACATAACCACTCTCTTATTAATCGCATTATTAGGCATCAACACTGCCCAAGCCACCGAACCTTTAAAAGTCACACCGAAACAAATCTGGAGTAAAGCTTCTCAAGTTCACAACTTTAAAGTCACCGGCGGATTGCCTCCGATTTACTGGCAGACGAAAGCGGGTGATGTCCAGGTGGGTGAAAAGCCAAACACCTTTGTTTATACGGCACCGCGTCGCTATATGCAAGATACGATCCGCTTCTATGATAGAACCGATCAAGCTATCGAAGTGACTATTGATGTCTTGCGCCCTTTAAGTGTCACGCCGAGTCGCCGTAATATTCCTCTTCAGGGTGAAAGCCATTTTAGGATTCAGGGCGGTAGTGGACAATGGCAAGCTAAAATGGATGATGATGCATTAACGATTACGCAATTGGATAAGGGCAAGTTGACGGTTAAAGCCAGTGACATTGCCGGTTTACAACAGATTCAAATATCAGACAAGGTGACTCAGGAACAGGTTGAAGTAGAGGTGCAAATTTACGCGCCCTTAGAAGTTCAAGAGGAGTGATATTTTTGTTTAAAGAAATGCCATTTTTTGAAAAAATGTATCCTATCAAAATTTGGTGCTAGAAACCCAGCATTTTTCGACGGAATGGTGGGTTGTAACGAAGTTCCTACCCACCCTACACTTTATATTTACTGATGAACTTATCACCGATTTACCAACAATGGCGTGAAAAAATCTTGCAAGAAGGCAGACAGGAAGTTTTTGATCAGCAACGGGAGTTTGTAGAAAACCTACTTTCAACAAGAGTCTCGTAAGGATTACCTTAAACAGCTTAAAAAGCAGGTACATTAATTTGGTTTAAAGAAATCCGATTTTTTCAAAAATCGGATTTCTAATTCTGACTCAGAAACATTTTATTTACAAATCATTTAGGCTCACTATATTGGAGCAATTAAACATGGAAATTATCAAAATACCGGTTTCTTATGAACTCGCTCAACGACTGCGTTCTTATGAAAATGAACTTCCTCGCCTTTTGGAATTAGGACTTCGTGTGATTAAGACGAAAAAAATTACCTCACCAGTGTCTTCACCAACATTATTGCAACAAAAGCAAGTAATCAAAGCATTACGCCAAGCCGGGGCTATTGGACCGGATGCGGAAACAATTGCTCAATACTTAGCCAAACCAGATGTGAAAAAACGGCAACCTATTCGTGCTGGTGGTAAACCAACGAGTACACTTATCATTGAAGAAAGGTATAGCCGCTCATGGAATTAAATATCAGTCACGTTGATTATTTTGATAGTAGTGCTTTAGTAAAACGCTACTTCATTGAAGAGGGTTCTGTTTGGGTTCAGAATCGTTGTAATGAACTAACGAGAACGATTGTATTTGCAGAAATAGGGCGAGTGGAAATTGCAGCCGCATTTGCTGGCAAGTTACGGGGTGGTTTTATTAATCAAACTGAATATCAACAAGCCATAACTGACTTAGCAATGGATTGTCAACAACAATATTTCTTAATATTGATTAAAAGCTCACGTATAGATGAGGCAGTTGCATTGACAAAACGGCATAAATTACGTGGCTATGATGCTGTACATTTAGCCTGTGCTTTACATTATAATCAAGTTCTTTTACAAAATGGTATATCTTCCCTTGTTTTCGTCACAGCGGATATTGAATTATTGCAAGCTGCCAAAGCAGAGGGATTAACAACGGAAAATCCTAATGAACATCCGGAGCACTGCCACAACAAACGATGAGTACTAAAGAAAATTTACTATCTTAGCAACCTCAAACAGCTTAAAAAGCAGGTACATTAATTTGGTTTAAAGAAATCCGATTTTTTGAAAAAATCTGATTTTTACTATATTATTATGAAACCAGATATCATTAAAAAGCAAAAAACATCTTGGCATCGTTTATTAGCGAGATTGCTTGAACTCGTGCTATCTCCCGTCAATATTGAGGTACACCCAGATGCCAGCGTGATGACCGATCCGCCAGAAGTGGATATCTTATTATTAAGGCGACAGGCTGCTAAATGGACTGCCGCTCAACGCGCTTTGTTGCCTGATGGCATTAGAGATAGCAAAGCTTCCGATATTTTGATAGAATTTAAATATACGGAATCCTTTAATGAAAAAGCACTTCAACAAACCCTGGGTTATGACGGTTTTTTTAAACGAACTAAAAATTTATCAGATGAAAAAGTGCAAACCGTCTTATTGAGTGCTAAAACGCCCTGGGCTGATACTTT
>QNES01000152.1 GCA_003645255.1 Gammaproteobacteria bacterium | reverse complement strand
TTCGGGTTGGGAACCAATGACTAATTCTAAATCAGGAATAACGTCAATAATAATTTGCCCGTTATTGCCTACCGCAGCCAAGATTTTCGTTTTCCACTTTGCCAGAGTTTCTACATTTTCCATCAGCAAATAACGACAAAATTCATTAAATGCTTGCGTAATGGCGGAATAAGGTATATTTTTCTGGAATTGATCAAACTTACCGGCTGCAAAATAGCCCCGCTTTTCAGTCATGGGTTTATGGACTTCATGTACCAGGGCGGTTTTGCCTACGCCAGAATAGCCTGCGACAAGCATCATTTCGGCAGTGCCATTACTGACACGTTCAAAGGCTTGTAATAAAGTATTGACTTCCAGATCGCGCCCATAGAGTTTTTGGGGGATTTCAAATTTTCCCGAAAAATCGTTTTGGGCTAGTTCAAAGCTGAAACCTCCGAGGTTTTTGAGACATTCCTCCAAATCAGCTTTGACACCAAAAGCGGATTGATATCGATCCTCTGCGTTTTTTTCCAATAGTTTCATTATGATGTCGGAAACTATTGGGGGTATATCAGGTCCAGAGGGTGGTGTAGGTTGTTTAGCAATATGACAATGCACTAACTCCATTGCATCTGTAGCCGTAAAGGGCAATTGCCCACAAAGCAATTCGTAAAAAGTCACCCCCAATGAATATAAGTCAGTGCGATAATCCATACTGCGATTGATGCGCCCGGTTTGTTCCGGGGATAAATAAGCTAATGTGCCTTCTAATTGCTCCGGATTTTTCAGAGTGGGATTTTCACGCGGCAAGCGGCTTGCAATGCCAAAATCAATGATTTTCAATTGCTGAGTGTCAACATTCACAACAATATTGCTTGGGTTAATATCTTTATGAATAATATTAGCTGCATGAATATTGCCTAAACTGTCAGCGATTTGAATGGCAATAGGCAAAAACGCTTTTATCGTTATTGGACGATTTGCCATTAATTGTTTTAAGGAGTTGCCTCCAAAATCTTCCAAAATAATAATGAGCGTATTTTGGTATTTTTCAATAGCATACGCTTTGATAACCCCGGCTAAATCAAAATCATGCGTGATTTCATATTCTTGTTGATAGCGGGTTAATTCCGCCGGGGTGGGGTAGTCTTGTTTGAGCATTTTTAGGATAACCGGCTGATTATCCTTTTTTCGCAGCCCTCGATAAACGAGCGAATTAATGCTTTCGTAAATCTGACGAGCTATTTGATAGTTAGGTAGAATTAACATGGTAATTATTTTCTCCTAAAGTGAACTACAAGGATTGTATATAATATGAGTTATATTGGAAAATCAATCTGAAATACAACTCCTTCACCAAGCACACTTTCACAATTAATTGTACCATGCAATTGGGTAGTAATAAGATTATAACAAATATACATTCCTAAGCCACTGCCACCATGAGCGCGGTGGGTTGTAAAAAACGGCTCAAATATTTTTTCCATATTTTCAGGTGCAATGCCTTTGCCGTTATCGGAATATTCTAAATGTAACTGTGCTTTTAAAAGTTCGACGTTGATTTTAATGATACCTGCATTTTTGCCCTCATTAAAACCGTGTATGAGGCTATTCATTAATAAGTTAGTCAGGATTTGTTCCAAAGCACCAGGCAAACTTTTTACTTTGAGCAAATTGTGACAATCCAGCGAAATTTCAATGTCGGTCTTTTTGAAGCGGCTATGCAACGTGTTAATTGTATCGTTAATTACCTCATGGACCAAAAATGACCGCACCTCATCAGAGGTTTGATCCACGGCGGTGCGTTTGAAACTGGTCACTAAGTTGGCAGAGCGTTCTAAATTGGATAAGGTTAAATCGGAGCCTTTATCAATAACCTCTAACGCCGACAGCAATTCATCCACATCCACTTCCTCTTGCTCCATTAAAACATTGATTTTTTTAGCTTCGCCTTGTAAAGCGGAAGCACTACCAATGGCAACACCGAGAGGTGTATTGAGTTCATGGGCAAAACCAGCAACCAATCGCCCAAGCGAAGCCATTTTTTCGCTTTGTACTAATTCATAGCGAGTTTTGGTTAATTCCTCAATTTTGCTATTCAAGTGAATCGTCAAGTTTTGAATGCGTAGATGTGTGGTCACACGCGCTAAGACTTCTTCGTGCTGAATAGGTTTGGTGATATAATCTATGCCACCAACTTCAAAGCCTTTGACTTTATCTTCGGGACTATCAAGTGCGGTCATAAAAATAACAGGAATGTCTTTAGTCATTTCATTCGCTTTTAGACGACGACAAGTTTCAAAACCATCAATGCCCGGCATCATCACATCCAATAAGATAATGTCGGGATAAACAAATTTGGCTCGTTTTAACCCCATTTCACCATTACGAGCCACCACAATCTTGAAAGCAGCTTCTTCCAAATACTCTACAATCACACTTAAATTATTAGGATTATCTTCAATAATCAGAATGGTATGACTTTTTTTCTGAAAGGCTGTTGCGGTTTCATTGATAATGCTCATTTTTCTCCTTTTAAATAGTGTTCAATTAGGGCAACAATTTTTTCATCTTCAAAGCCCTTGGCTAAGCTTTGGAGTTTTCTGGCAAAGGAAATATATTTATCATCCCGTTCTTCAAGTTGCAAAGCTCGATCTCGGATGTCTCGCATACTCCCTAACATTGCAAGTTCATATAACACTTCAAGTTCATCAGCAGGTGGCGCAACCAAAGCTTTTTCTTTTTCAATCTTCTCAAGTTTGGAATCGTCTGCTTCTTTCTCATCATAAACCCATGCCAATTGCAAATGTGTCTGTAGCAAAGCTAACAATTTTCGTTCATCCACTGGCTTAGGAATAAAGGCATCACACCCGGCGATCTGACTTTTGTTCTGATCATCAGTAAATACACTTGCCGACACTGCGATAATGGGAATATTTTTCACAGTGGGTATTTGCCGTATTTCTGCGACTGCTTCAAATCCTGTTTTCACAGGCATGATCAAATCCGTTAAAATCAAATCAGGTTGTATTTCTTGCGCTTTTTCAATTTCCTCTTGCCCATTTTCAGCGAGAATCACTTCAAATCCTATTGGTTCTAACATACCCGCCATCACCAAACGATTTTCACGCTTATCGTCTACCACCAGCAGGGTGCGCCGTTCTCCTTTATAGCCAACCACTTGTTTGTTGGTTTCTTCAGTTTGGACAGCCACTTCAACCAGTGGAAACATACTCTCAAACCAAAAAATTGAGCCTTTACCCTTTTCACTTTTGACTTGCAATTTACCATCCATCAGTTCGACCAAGCGACTGCTAATCGCCAATCCTAAGCCGGTACCTGCTTGTCGTACCTTTTTATCACCCACTTGTTCAAAGGCTAAAAATATATTGTTTAAGTCTTCTGGTGTCATACCAACACCCGTATCTTCTACCTCAAACCGAATCAGTTGTTGTTTTAGATCATCCTTAATTTGTATGATTCCAAGGGGAGTGACTCGCAAAATGACTTTTCCCTGATGGGTGAATTTTACGGCATTTCCCAACAGATTGATGATGACTTGACGTAATCTTTTTTCGTCCATACTCACGCCGATTGGTAAAGGTTTAGGGGCTTCAAACTGGAAAAAAACATTTTTTTCTTCTGCTCGCATCCGAATCACGCCACCAATTCCATCTAAAAATGTTTGGAAATGGACGGAAGAAGCATAAAGTTCCATTTTACCGGCCTCAATTTTAGATAAGTCTAAAATATCATTGATAAGCGTCAATAAATGTCTACCACTCTCATTAATGATATTGAGACCATCTAGCTGCATAGCGGTGAGATTCTTGTTCCGTTTAAGGATTTGAGCATAGCCTAAAATTCCATTCAATGGTGTTCGTAATTCATGGCTCATGTTAGATAAAAAATCGCTTTTGGAGCGATTAGCGGTTTCAGCTTGTTCTTTAGCCACAGTTGCCCGATCTTTAGCCCTATACATTGCACCACTCATGGCGGAGATTAATAAGCCATTGAAAGAAAAAACAGCTATACCTAACCAATCACCAGGATCATCAATAAAGGGTTCGCCGGTGGGAGACCAGGACAAAACGGCCATAATAGAGAGAAATGTGGCTAATAGACCTGTCGGAAAACCACCATATAAGGCGGCAGCCATTACGGCTGGATAGAAAGTTACCCAGGGTATGCGTAATTCCAAACCACCCAAAGGCCATATTCTGAAACCCATAGCAATACCGATAAGAACTATAGCAACAACATAACGTAACCATTTCGCTTGTAAATTCATAAGATGTAAATACCTTTGGATTGTTGTGGCGAATCATCGCGAACGTTTAAATTTGACTAATAATACTAACTAACATACGTCCTCTTTCTTTAAATATGACTCGACTGCCCATCATTTGCACCTCAAATAATTGACCATTACGGTGTTGTTCTGTTCGCCGTTTGATAAACATCTCTTTTTCTTGTGTCACCAATAAACTATAATATTCACGCACTGCATCATCACGAGCCGATGGTGGCAGTATCATAGTAAAAGGTTGCCCTATCAATTCTTGAGTGCGATAGCCATATAAAGCTGTAAAAGCTTGATTAACTTGCAAAAAACGTCCCTGATCATCTGTCACACAAATTCCCAACTTAGCTACATCGAATAGCGAAGTGAGAAAAGCCTCATTGTCATGATAGCTTTGTTGCTGAAAACGATCAGATTTTGATGATTGAGGTTTTTTGTATTCAGTAATATCAATAGCAAACACAATCACGCCGATCAGATTACCTGTGGCATTCCGATAAGGAATTTTATCAAATTGTAACCAACGCTGAGATTCTACAGCTTCTTTACCCATTGAATCCGCCATGTTTTCTGATATGACTTTAAGGCTGTGTACGATCCCAGATTGGGGACGACCCACTTGAATAATCACTTGACAATCGGTATATTTTTCAAGTTCTTGCTCATGATTTTTAAAGACCTCAGTTGCTCTTTTATTCTGGCGTATTAAATGGTTATTCTTATCACGATACCAAATCATCGCTGGCACGGTGTTAAAAATCATTTGGTACTCTTGCCATTGTTTACGCAACATATCCCACATACGCTTACGTTCACTGATGTCATGCATTAAACCAAAACGAAATAAAATTTTTCCTTCAGCATTACGCACGGCATCAACTCGCTGCCAGATAGGAAATTGAGAACCATCGTTGTAAAAAGCGTCTAATTCACCTTCCCAACTATTACCACTGGCTAAAGCAGGTATGACTTCTTTTTTCCAAATTTTTTTGGATTCAATCGGGTAAGTGTCAAATAAATTATTCAGTTTGGCTTCTTGGAAAGAATAGCCAAATAATTTTTCATAAGCCTGATTAATATACATTAATTGTCCTTGTGCATCCCTAATTGTAATCGCTTCTTCAGAAGTTTCAATAATAGATTTAAATAAATGCAAATGCACTTCGGCTTTTTTACGCTTAGTCACATCAATACCCACGCCAAAAAAATAATCTAGCACACCATTCGCTTTAACGACAGCACGGCTATGCCATTCCACCAGTAAAGATTGACCCGATTTACTTTTAACATGGCATTCCATTAATGATGGTTGCATAGATTTAATTAGATTGGAAATTTCAGTAGAGACTAAGGACTGTTCCTGAGTAGATACAAAAAATGTAATAAAATCAGCCTGTTCTACTTCAGCTAACGAATATCCAGTCGCTTGCAACATAGCCTGATTGATCATACGAATTTTTCCATCTGGATTGATAGTGATAAAAAAGGCAGGTGATGCTTGAATCAAAGACTGTACAAAATCTCTTTCTTGACGCAGTGCTTCTTCATAAGCTTTACGTTCTGTAATGTCACGCAATGTCGTACACACTAGGGAACGCCCTTGAAATAGATAAGAATTACCACTCGCAATTTCAACTGGAAAGACGGTGCCATCTTTTTTCTTATGCCAACGTAGTGGAATGACATGCCGTTTATGGCCACTTCCAAAGGTACCTCGTTTTTTCACCTGTTCGGCTGAAACCTCTTCAGTTCTCATTTGCAACCATTCATTTTTACTATATCCATATAAATCAACTGCGGCTTGATTTACATCAAAAATTTGTTGAGTATTGGTATCAAATACCACGGTTGGATTGGAAGCGGCTTCAAATAATTGCCGATACTTTGATTCATTTTCCCACAACGCGCTTTCCATTTTCTGCCGTTCTGAAATATCACGTACCGCCATCATCAAGACTTGCCTATCTTGAAACGAAAATGGGCTGGTGGTGACTTCCACAGGAAAAACGGTTTCATTCTGTTTTTTATGGTATTGTATTGAGGTTGATTTTATCGCCTTTTTAATCATTTGCTCGGTTTTATCCGGCTGTGCTGAAAATGTCATTTTTGGGAGCTTTAATAACTGATTGCGACTATAACCATACAAATGAGTCGTTGCTTTATTAACATCAAGTATTTCTATGGTATCGGCATCTATCATAAAAATGGCATCCGATTCAACTTCCATCAATTGTTGATATTTGAGTTCGGTTTCATGTAATTCATCTTCAATATGATGTGGCTCAGTCATATCGACATGGGTTCCCACTATATTGAGTGGTTCACCTGACGAATTTTGAACCATCACTGCACGGTTTAAAATCCAGCGATAACTGCCATCTTTATGTTGTAAACGGTGGGTATTTTCACACATTGGCGTTAAACCGGTTAATAATGTTTGAATATCCTCCATCACCCGTTTATGATCTGTTGGATGAATACGTTGATGCCATGAATTAATATGTTGCAATAATTCATGTTCTTCAAACCCTAACATTTTTTCCCAACGTGCTGAAAAGTGCATTTCATTGGTGGTGAAATCCCAATTCCATAAATCATAATTATTTTCTGGTATATATCCACTAGACGTGGCTAAATTTTTACGTAAAGTTTGTTCAGTTTCCTTATAGGATGTAATATCTGAAAATGAAATGACTACGGCATAGGGCATCGTGACATCATCGCGCCATAATGGATAAGTATGAATACGAATCCAAATCACTGATTCATCTGGCTTGACGATACCCATAACGACATCATTATAAGATTGCCCCGTTCGCAAGGTACAAATTGCTGGGTGAGTTTCGGTTGGAAATGGGGTACCATCTTCATGAACCAGCCGCCAGTCTGCATCAACTAAAGTCCATCCCATCATTTGATCAGCCGATAAACCTAAAATACGTTCTGCACTCGGATTACAGGTTCCAATGGCTCCATTCGCATACTGTAAAATGACACCCTCTTCTAATACACTGAGCATTTCATCGGCTATTTGAGGCTGTTCACGTATGGTTACGTCCATTCCTACCGCATAATAAGCATATTCAGCCGATGCTGCTCCACTTATTTCCCACAATATATGACGATAAGTATTATCGTAATGACGAAACCGAATGGAAAACGATATTGACGGCAAGCCTTCATCTAATTGAGTAAAATAGTATTGAACTAATGTTTTATCATCGGGCTGAACAAAATCTAAAAAAGGTTTAGCTAGCAATCCGGCGGTAGATAAGCCCAGGGTATTTTCCCAAGCGGAATTAACTTCTTTAAATTTGCCTTCTGAGTCCAAAATGCTAAACATAGCGGAAGAACGCCAAAAAAATCGGGAATGATGGGGAGTATTAATAGACATATTTAGTTATAAGTTATCAGTTATCAGTTTAGATATTTTTTAAGGAAGGAAAAGTGACGGCGCAGATGGCAAAGCTGCAAAAATTTCAAAGCGTAAGCTTTTTTAGTGTTTCCGGATGGACATTAAGGATTTCGGTGCTAAGGAACGTGCATGTTCGCCCTGGCTTAACGCAAATGGCATTGGGCAATCCTTTGCGGAAGCCCTGAATAATCACTCATAATCATTCAATCTCAAACACGCCTTGCTCATAGGCATTCAAGATGACAGTAGCAAACGTAGGGTGCCTTCAGAAATACTATTTTTGCCCAAAATAGTATTTCTAATGGATTTCTATAATAAAATGGTAATATAATAACATTAAATTTATCTTGTTTGAAGTACAAAGTACAGCTTGTTAAAAAATAGGTTATTAGATTACCAGATTCTGAATCATTTCATGAGCACATACCCTAAAAAAGTCTCAAATATAGGCAGGTAAAATCATGATAAACGCAGAATTACTCCAAATGATTGAGCAAACTGCTAAACATAAAGTGATATCGCTCGATCTTTCAGAAAGAGGTTTAACAATATTGCCTACCGAAATCGGTCAACTTACTCACTTAACCGAATTGGATTTATCCTATAATCAACTTATGGCATTACCGGCAGAAATTGGGAATTTGACTTCTTTGGAAATGCTCAAAGTCAGTGGGAATCAACTGACTGATTTACCTCCAACAATTAATCAGTTGAACAATCTTAAAAAATTGGTTATTGGTGACACATTTGGTGGTAATAATTTGACTGTGCTACCTCCCATTATCGGTCAACTTAGGAATTGTCAAATGCTATGTGTGAGCAATAATCAACTAACCGCTTTGCCTTCAGAAATTGGACAATTGACTAATTTGACTATGCTTGATGTTCGCTGGAATCTACTTACCGCATTACCTTTGGAAATGGGTCAACTCATTAATTTGATTGGTTTACATATTGAGGGCAACCCAATGACACCCCCATCTAATATTATTGCACAAGGGAAACGAGCCATTTTGGATTATCTGAATATACCATTGCTGAAAAGCTAAATTCTTTTAGTAAGAAGGGATTGGTTTGATACCAGCTTACCTTTAAAGGTGATTTTTTTTGGTCAGTTTGTTTCCAATGTGTTTTTTTGGAAATTTTGATAGGTTGCATTTTTTTCTACCTCAATGTTATAAAGGAAATATGAAAAACTTTTTCAAATCAATCGCTTTATGTTTATCGGCAATAGTTGCAGGGGCAACCTACGCAGATTCTGTGCCTAAGAATGCTGGCGGGACCTGTACCAATTTGGCAAAGGAACAGTTGAGAGAAGCACGGAATTTACTAAGTTCTCTTAAAGCACCGGCAGAAGAGTATTTTTGGGGAACGGGTAAGTGGGCTAGTATAGAAGAGCTTTCAGGATTTGGTTACAAAACCGCAGGCAAATACACAGCTAACATCATTTCAAGTGATTTTGATTTCTTCTTCCAGGCAACTATGAAAACGCTAAAAGAAGGCGTTGAACCAGCAGTGGCGGGTAAAACCATTAGGCTGTTCTATAACAGAAAAACGCAAGATTGGAAATTAGGACGAGGTGCGCCTAATGGCGTATCCCAACAGTGTTTATTATCTTCAGTTCCAGTTATAGAATTTATTTGTGAAACAATGGGTTTGCTGGGAGGACTTAAAGCGCCTGCAGAAGAGTATTTTTCGTCAATGGGTAAGTGGGGTAGTGTAGAAGAGCTTGGTGGCAAAATCGCAGGAAAATACACAGCCAACATCATTTCAGGTGATTTCTTTTTTCAGGGCACTCTGAAAACGGTAGAAGAAGGCGTTAATCCATTGGTGGCAGGAAAAACTATTCGGTTGACTTATAATTCAAATGCTATGTTATGGCAGTATAGTGCAGGCGAACCTAATGGTGTGCCGTCTAATGTTTTACCTTCTACGTGTCGGTAAAAAATGTGATTAGAAATCCGATTTTTCAAAAAATAGGATTTCTTTGTTTCAATGATTTTTGAGTTTTAGACCGTTTTTAATGCCCTTACCCACCATACAATTTAGCATATAAGCCATTCCCACGAATTAAATAGTCATGATGCCCTTATATTAGATGCGGGAATTCCCGCATCACTCGAAAGAGCTACGATATATTCTTGCGTAGATTTAAGGCGACGATAATCATTTAACCGTTTACCTGTAGATTGGCACATATCTGTCGAGTTCAAATACCCATCAGAACGCTGGCGGATTGTAGCACCGTGAAAATCACGGCTTATTAATTGTTGGTTGGTCATTTTATAGACTCTCTACAGTAGTTAATTAGGAAGGATTTCACAGACATTTGATAAAAACACTTAGCAGAGTGGCATTCTGTGGTTACCACCTTTTCGGGTAGCTTTCCCTAGCTAAGTGCTAAATTTAGGCTACGCTAAGGGCAAGTGTATTAAGTTTTCGAGGTTGCCCTTAACTTAATGCCATTGACGCTTGCTTATTTTCGGACAAGTCTAATATTCTTAAGGGCAAAAAAAACCTGTCAGGTTTAAGCTCTTTGGCGAATCAAGCGATTTTTGGAAAAGATTTCTAAACGCGTTGAATCCTACTTTTCACTTGAAAGAAAAATGAGGGTGGGTGCAGCGAAGCTCTAGCCACCCTACGCTTGCTCTGCCCTTCCAAATAATAGGCATATTTGAACTATTGAGAGAATCTACTTTAACCCAAGTTGAAAAAGAAAACTCTGTCAAATCTAAACTATCATTATCTGGAACAGTTATTAAACTACCTCCGTCA